>NZ_JARVKT010000050.1:0-29322 GCF_029809455.1 Micromonospora sp. DH14
ACTGTGGCTCGGCCCACGCGCGGTCCCAGGAAGGCGGCGGCCTCCGCGACGCTGTAGTGCTGCACGCTCAGCACGTTCAGATCGAAGTCGTGGTCCGGCTCCAGGGACTCGCGATAGCGCACCGGCCCCCGGGCTTCCCGCTGTCCGCGCCAGCCGCCGGGCGTGTTGCGTGGCCGGCGTGGAGCGACAGCGGAGCGTCGGACTCGCGCCCAGGCGGCGGCGCGTGCGGCCCGTTCAGGGCCGCCTTGATAGACGTACAGAAAGTCCTCCCACACTGCCGGTAGCCGGCCGCCCGACTTCCATCCGGCGACATCACGGCAGGTTGACGTGTCGGCACCCGGTGCTACTCTGGCGCTCGTCGAGCACGCCAGCGCGGCCTTCCTGCCGGATCGCTGGACTCGACCTCGGATATGCCGCGCGGCCTTCTCGCCGCTGATGCGGGTCACGTCCCGCCGGCTCCCGATCGCACCAGCCACCGCGCCGGTTCTCCGAATCCGCTGAACGGCCCAGCACGGCTTCACTGCCGTCCACGATGGCCCGGATTCGCACACCTACACGGGTGGGGACAGCCTGCGGCAAACGCTCGGGTGCCGACATCCCAGGCTCCCCGCCTGTGCCGGCCTTCGTTACCAGCTCGACGAGCGCGAGAGGACAAGACCATCGGCGGGACGTGGCACCACCACGAACCCGCCCTCCGGCGTCAGCCGCCCTCCCGGCGGTGCCAGAGACACGACGAACACCACCAGCGGACCAACCTCCATGGCTGGTGGTGCTTTGTCTCCCGTCCCTGCCACCCCCCAAGGAGAAGACCGTGTCCACCCCGCTCACCCTGCACCGGCCCGGCGTCGCCGCCGGCCGGAACGCCCAAGCCCTGCACCGTGCGGCCACGCCGGAGTTCTCCGGCTGGCTTAAGCACACCGCCGCTGCCGGCGGCTGTGCCCGGCCAATCCGCCTCACTGGCACCATCGCAGCCGTCGAGACGACCACAGGCCGCATCACCGGCCAAATCCGGACCGATGAGTTGCCCGACCAAGCGCTCTACAAGGCGTGCGGTAACCGCCGCGAATCGCAGTGTCATGACTGCGCCTGGGTCTACGCCGGTGACGCTTACCAGGTCGTCCGCTGCGGCCTGACCGGCGGCAAGGGCGTACCCGACTCGGTCGCCCGACACCCGGTCGTCTTCGCCACCTTCACCGCCCCGTCCTTCGGCGCGGTCCACCACCGGCACGTCGCTCGCCATACCTGCGCCGCCCGGCAGCGCTGCGACTGCCGGCCCGCTCCCTGCCGCGCCCGAAGTGCCGCCGGTACCTGCCAGCACGGACAAGCCGCGGCGTGCTTCGCCCGCCACGACACCGACGATCCGCGGCTCGGGCAGCCGTTGTGCCTGGACTGCTACGACCACCAACACCAAACCGTCTGGAACTACTTCTCCGGCGAGCTGTGGCGACGCACCAAACAGGCCATCGAACGTCATCTCGTCGCCCTCTGCCGCCGACGCGGCATCCCCTTCGTCGAGGTCGTCACCGGCTCCGGCAAAGTGCGCCGGGTGCCACCGGTGCGGGTGTCGCACGGCAAGGTCGCCGAAATGCAGCGCCGGGCAGCCGTGCACTTCCACGCCCTGCTGCGCCTCGATGGCGTCGGCCCTGACCCGCATGCTCTCGTTCCGCCACCGGCCGGCATCACCGTCGACGACCTGGACGCCGCAATCCATGCCGTCGCGCGGCAGATCGCCGCCACCACGCCGCCGCATCCCGACCGGCCGCAGGGCTGGGTGGTGGCCTGGGGCGAGCAGGTCGACGTACGACGGATCAACGCCGCGAACGGCGAGTTGACCGACGGCAAGGTAGCCGCCTACCTCGCCAAGTACGCCACCAAGGCCACCGAATCCACCGGGCGCTCCTTCCCCCGCCTCACCCCGGCCACCATCGACGACTACGCCGACCCCGAAGGCGACCACCTCGGACGCCTCATCGACGCCTGCTGGCACCTCGGACGGCCAACCAGCACCGACACCGCCAGCGGCGCCACAACGGCTGGCGACCGTCAAGGCAGCCTTGACACCCAACCGAACGCCTACGCCAGGCTGCGCCGCTGGGCGCACATGCTCGGCTTCGGCGGCCACTTCCTCACCAAGGCCCGCCGCTATTCCGTCACCTTCGGCCTACTCCGCGACACCCGCGCCACCTACCGGGTCGAAGACGACGACAACCCCGGCACCTTCACCATCGGCACCCTTACCTACGCCGGCTCCGGGTGGCTCAGCGAGGGCGACGCACTCCTGGCCAACACCGCCGCCGCGCAGCGCCGCCAGGCCAGACGCACCGCTCGGGAAGAGCTTGCCCACGAAGCCTGGCTTACCGGGGTCGCCGCATGAACCACGACCTCCGCCCCCGCTGGTACTCCCCCGCCGAGGTCGCCGTCCTTCTTGGCTTCGGCATCTCCAAGGTCAAGATGAAGATCGCCACCGGAGAGCTGCGCTCTATCAAGGACGGCAAGTACCGCCGAGTCCTCCCGGAGTGGGTCGACGACTACATCAGCGAACAGGTCGAGCGTCAGGAGGCCGCCGGATGCCCGCACGCGCACGAGCCAACGGCGAAGGCTCCATCTTCCCCTACCGCAACGGCTTCGCCGCGTACGTCTGGGTCACCAAGCCGGATGGCAGGCGCACCCGGAAGTACGTCTACGGCAAGACCCGCGAAGCAGTGCACGACAAGTGGATCAAGTTGCACCAGCAGGCCAAGGCCGGGCCGGTGGCGACGAGCGTTCCGACGGTTGGCAGCTTCCTCACCTACTGGCTGAACGAGATCGTCGAGCCGAACCGCGCGCCCCTGACCTACGCCACCTACGAGACGTTCGTCCGCCGCTACATCTCCCCCGGCCTCGGCGCAAAGCGGCTCGACCGGCTCCAGTCCCGCGACGTGCAGACCTGGATCAACCAGGTGGCCCGCACCTGCCAGTGCTGCGCTCAGGGCAAGGACGCCGCACGGCCCAAGGAGAAGCGCCGTTGCTGCGCCGCCGGTCGCTGCTGTCAGGCCGTCCCGTCGACGCGGACGGTCAGCGACATCCGGGCCGCACTGCGGGCCGCCCTCACTCACGCCCAGGCCGAAGACCTCATCACCAAGAACCCCGCCGTGCCGGTCACCCTCGCCACCGTCCGCCGTCGACGAGGCAAGTCCTGGTCGAGCGACGAGGCGCGCAAGTTCCTCGAATCGGCCCGCGCAGACGAGGACCCGCTCTACGCCGCCTACGCCCTGGTCCTCGTCATCGGCCTGCGCAAGGGCGAGGCCCTGGGACTGACGTGGGAGGACGTCGACCTCGACGCTGGGGAGCTGACCATCGGTCGCCAACTGCAACGCGTACGCGGGCAGCTCCTGCACCGCGACACCAAGACCCAGGCGTCCGACGCCACCC
Source organism: Micromonospora sp. DH14 (assembly GCF_029809455.1). NCBI lineage: Bacteria > Bacillati > Actinomycetota > Actinomycetes > Micromonosporales > Micromonosporaceae > Micromonospora > Micromonospora sp. DH14. Next base: position 3,412 of record NZ_JARVKT010000050.1, read on the forward strand.
TCCCCCTGCCCGACATCTGCCTGACCTCGATGAAGCTGCGACGCGAGCAGCGTGACGAAGCCCGAGCAACCGCTGGAAAGGCGTGGCACGAGAACGACCTCATATTCACCACCCGCTATGGCACACCCATCGAGCCGCGCAACTTCCAGCGCTCCTGGCAAGCCCGGTGCGACAAAGCAGGGGTCCGCTCGATCACCGTCCACGACGCCCGCCGCACCTGCGCCACGCTGCTGGCAGACCTGGACGTCCACCCCCGAGTCGCCATGCAGATCCTCCGGCACGCCCGCTTCTCGGTAACGATGGAGATCTACACCCAGGTCTCATCGAAGGCGACCAGGGACGCACTCAAGCGCCTCGGCGAATCACTAACGCAATAGCCGTGCTGCTGTACTTAGCTGCTGTACGACAGCAGAAAGGCCACCTCCCGTTTCCGGGAAGTGGCCTTTGACCTGCGTGGGCGATGCTGGTATCGAACCAGCGACCTCTTCGGTGTGAACGCGGCTACAGAGGATCACCATCTACCGACGACTGTTGTTGAGTGTCACTGAGACGCCAACACCTACCAACGGTTGTCGTCTGTTGCTGCCGCCTGTCAGCCATCTAGCTGACTTTCTGCTGACGATCGCACCAGCACCACCGTGGCGTCGTCGCTTCGCTTGTTACGCGGCCAACGCGCCCCCACCGGATCGTGCTGCTCAACCTCACGCACGCGCCTTAGCAACTCATGCGGCCCCTCCTGGTTCAGGAGCCGAAGCAAGCCGGGCCAGTCGAGCAGTTCGAACATTCGCACAATGCGAGCCGCACCATCGGTGAGTACCGCGCACTGCCGGAGATTCGCCAACCGAGCCGATCCGGTGATTGCATGTTGTGCGACTGAGGGATCTGCGGCAGCCACCCAGAAACCGCCCGGCTGGTTGCGTGCCGCCAGTTCAGCATGCTTCATCTCAATTAGCGCCGCTTGCTTCTCTTTCGACCCGATAGGGAAGCGGTCAGCGTTTCTCCGTTGCGCCCTCGCCGTTTGGTCGACCCGCTCATCGGTAATCACTTGCAGTCCCGATGTCTCGTCAAGAACGATCGTTACGTCTCCCAAGGCAAGGAACTCAACGTCTGTAGCGTCCGCACGAAGAAGCGCGACGGCGGCAGAAGGCGTGCCCGGACTCGTCAGATCACATTCAGGGTGCTGCTTGGCAACCGCCTCTATGGCTTGAGAGAGCGCGGATGCAAGGGTTGTTTCCGGATCTACAGCGAGCCCTGACACTGCTGCGCCGAGACGGGCGGCGTACCAGGAAACCCCGTGCCTGCAACCGGTATCGGTCCGCGCCGTTGCCCCGTCGAGCACCACGACTAGCCCGGGAGACGCCGAAAACCAATCCTCGTTCGACGCGTCAGCAAGCGCCGGTTCAGACGCGGCCAACACGCGCATTAGTTGCCGCCCTCGTGACGATATAGCGGCGTAACCCGCTCGACGGACAGCAGCTTCTTCCCGTCATACTCGGATCTGACAACCGTCGAGAATCGCCGGTTCTTCAGTTCCTTGTAGAGCTGGCCAATGTTATCCGCGATGAAATGAGCGGCACCCAACGTTCCCTGGGCGTGAATTCCCGCGAGGTAAAGAAAGCTCCCCTTGCCATCAGGGCGCGGCAACCGACCGATGTATCCATAGTCCGCACTATGCCCGCTGTCACGGGGTGACCGATATTCCTCATCGGTATCAGCGCTCTTGATGAACCATCCGCGCTCATCGGATACAAACCGAAGTTTTGGGTCAGCCTCCATAATCTGCCCGAGAAAGGGAAGCAGCCGGGGGGAGGTCATGACAATCAAGTTAGGTCGATTCAGGTGCACATGGCCCGGCGGCGGGACAACTTCATACCCAGCATCAAGGCCAACAGACCGAGCCAGTTCCGCAAGAGTGTTGTAGGCGCTAAAGCTCTCGGCGGAAATAACGTCGCCGGGGTCACTTCTTCCCACCTCTTGCTTACCACCGATTGAAACCGTCAGCCGGCCCGCCCCGAGGAACGCTCGCTCAGGACGCAGTCCGGCCGAAAGTAGTTGCGATACCCGAGAACGAGACATGTGCAGCATGTCGGCAATCTGCGTTTGCGTCATACCGCCAGAAAGCAACTCCTCAAGACTCTCGCGGCGAATCCGCGATAGCTCTCCGATTGCCGCCTGGTAATCGTCGATGAGCTGGTGAGCCGCGCTCGCTCGCTCTCGCGGGTCAGCGATCTTGGCTAGTGCCGCTGGGTCGTCCACTTCGCCTCTCCACTCCGTCAAGGGGGCTAACCAGAGTGTAGGCCAGTCCAGCCGGGCAAACGCGCCAGGCTAGGTCCATCCGCCTAACCACGAATGTTGAGGGGGGTTGACACTCCCCAGCCACCATGGTTGTCTACGTCACATCACCCCCCTGGACACCCAGGGTTAAGGGGGATAAACAGCGACCTCGGCAGGTGGCAGCCCGCCGAGGTCGTGCACCCAACGTCCCGCCTGACGAACGGAGTACGAAGATGCAGGTCAAGCCTATCTCTGCGGTCCCGGCGAGCGACAGCGCGGACGTGGAGTATCTGCGGGTGCTGGTCACGTCGGTGCTCGGTGCGCAGGCGGTGGCGCTGGCATTGGCCGCGTCGGACATGCCGACGCAGCGGGTCGAGCTGAGCAGTGAGCAGCGGATCGGGTACGCCGTTCAGGGCGTGGCGCGTCTCGGTGTGGCCGAGGTGCAGGCGCGGGAAGAGGCATCCCGCAACGTGAACATGCGCTACACCGAACTGCTGGACATCAACGGCGGCAAGGTCGGCCGGGGTGACCCGCTGGTCAAGGCGCTCAACGAGCGTGAGCGGCAGGTGTGGGGCTGCGGTCAGCGCCGCCAGGAGCGGGCGGTGTCGGTGGCGTGGGACGTGAGCGGCCTGGCCGCCCGTCTCGGCGCGAACCTCGATCGGTCGGTGGCCTGATGGCCCGGCCGAACTCCCGGCGGATGCGCCAGATCAAGCAGGCGCTTGCCGACCGCGACGGCGCGGGCTGCTTCTACTGCGGCCACCCGTTCCCGGCCTTGATCACCGCGACGGTCGACCACCTGATCCCGCAGAGCCTTCTGCCGGGGTGGGCGCTGATGAACCTTGTGTTGGCCTGCCGGCCGTGCAACCAGCGCAAGTCCGGTCAACTCCCGCAGGTGTTCCTGCGGGCCGCTGGCCGCGCGCCGGCTGTGCGGCGGCCGGGCCGGCTCGCTGTAGCCCTTGCCGCTCTGGCGGCCCGTGTGCCGCGCGTTGACCTACCTCGGCTAGCGGGAGCGCTGGGCTTCGCCGCAGGGCGGTAACCCGGTCCCATCCAGCCGGCACGCCGCCGGGCTTCTGTTCTTTGACAACTCCATCGGGTCGCCGTGCTGGCGTCACGGCGACCCGCGTAGGGCTGGCACGGCACGGCCGTCACCGGCTGAACAGCAGATAGGCCCGGCTTCGCCGGACTCACTATCAGGAGTTGACGGGGCAGATTTTCGTACCCGGGTGTCCGTCCGCCGTGGGCTGGCCCTTCTTGGCTGAAACACTCTTCGGCCGGTCACCAGCTCAGACCCGTGCACCAGTGTTTCAGCAGAGGTTCAGACCCACCCACCACCGGGCAGACACCGGCTCACCTGAACAGCATCCCCGCAGCATGACGGCCGGATGGTGAACCGGGTCCGCACGAACAGCTCAGCGCCGACGCCCCATTGCCGCGCTTCATGATCCGCACTGGCTGTCCGGGCGGAACCTCGGAAACCATCTCCGCATCCCCGCATCTCCGCAGAAACCCGCTCTGAGCTGCGAAGACAGGTTGCGGAGATTCCCCGGTCGACAAAGACCGATCTCCGCATCTCCGCATGATCTTCGTCGTGCTGCGGAGATACCCGAGGTTTGCGGAGATGACTAACTGACTCAGGACTCAATCTCCGCAGGTATATCCGCTGGTTAACGACCTGTGTGCGGAGATGCGGAGATGCGGAGATGGTTTCGCCCCCGCCGCAGCAGCGCGAACCGACCGACGTGACCCCATGCCGCCCGGCGGCGACAGGCGACCGGGGAGAACCCCGGGAAGCGCTGACACGCTGACAATCGCCCCGACAGCCGACGTTTCCGCAGGTCACGGCACCCGCGCGGGTGTCAACGCCCCCCGTTGACAGGCGTTGACAGCGCTGACAGCACCCCGCCGGCCAGCCCGAGTGTCAACGCCTGTCAGCGCCTGTCAACGCCCCCCGTTGACACCCTTGCGGCCCCTCTCACCTGCGGAAACGTCGCACCGAACGGCGATTGTCAGCGTGTCAACGCTTCCCGGCCCCTCCCGCCGGCCCGGCAGGGTGACGGAAGCCGTCTGGGCGCAACCCCGGTTGTCACCGCGCCGGCCAGCTCGACGACGCATCCGCCAGCGCGGAAACGGCCCGCTGAGAGCTACACAGGCAATCCGGCCCTACGCCCTACACCGACCAAGCCAAAATCTTGGCCCTACAGGCAACTGAGCGGCCCGCCCTACGCCCTTCTGCCGCACCGCCCCGCCGACCCTCCACACCGGACGGTCATCGCCCCAAGGGCCGGCAGGAACCGCCACAGCGGCCGAGACACCACCCCGACGACGGAAGCCACCTGGCGACAACCCCGGTTGTCACCCCCGCTGCCAGCTCGACCGCGGGCGTTGCGTTACGGCCAGGCGGCAACCGTCACCCCGCCGGGTCGCGGCCCGCCCGCGACCGGTCGCGCCGACGCGACCCCCGCCGCGACCGGACCGGCCAGCACCAACCCGCCACGGTCGCGGGTCGCGCCCACCACCACCAACCCGCCGAACCGGGCCACCGGCCACCCCTTCGGCCACCACCGCCCGCGACCGCGACCACCCACCAACCCGAGGTAGCGGCTTGCCATCAGGTAGCGCCAGCGCTACCCCGGCCGCTACCCGCCCGGCCAGCGCCAACCCCGCCGGGTAGCGGTAGCGGCCCACACCGCCGACCCGCCGACAGCCCGCCCTACAGCCCTTCACCGACCAGCAGCAGCCGCTACCCCTTGGAGGAAGCACCCGTGAGCAACGTCGTCCCGTTCCCCCACCGGCCCATCCCCGCCACAACGGAAGGCATCCCCACCACCGGCACCCGCGCCCCCGTCGTCTCCGCCGTCTACACCGTCGCCGAAACCGCCGAGATCCTGTCGCTCTCCCTCGGCTCCACCTACGCCCTCGTCCGATCCGGTGAGATCCCCGCGATCAAACTCGGCGGCCGGTGGCTCATCCCGAAGGGCCGACTTCACCGCTGGCTTGACGACCTGCCCGAGGCCAGCACCGAAGACGTAGCCGCCGAACTGGAACGCCTCGAACGCGCCGAGCAACGCCAACACCGCCACGGCGCGTAACCGGCCAGGTGCCGCTAGGTCTAGCCCCACCACCCGCTAGACCTAGCGGCACCGCTAGCGGCTCACCACCCCGCCACCCTGCGACCTAGCGACTAGCGGCCAACCAGACCGCGCCCCCACAACCCCGCTGGAACACCCCGCCGCTGTGTTCCAGCCATCGCTAGGCCAGACCACGACGCACCTCCCAACAAACACGCTCCGTCACGAACCGGTGGCGTCGAGCCGACCTAGCAGAGCTGCAATCGATAGCACCCCGCCCTGCTAGCGATAGCAGCTCTGCTAGCAGCACACCGCCGACGCCACCAGCGATCTAGCAGATAGCAGCCCACCAGCACCAACGCCCGGAAAACCCGCCAGAACGCGAACCAGCACCCCCGCAAGCCCTGCTAGCACGGTCGACCGCCGGCCGCGCCAGAGGTAGCACACCGTCACCAACGCAAGGAGATCCACAACCGTGGGACACATCATCAAGACACCCGCCGGCACGTTCCGCGCCAACTGGCGCGACGGCACTGGCAGGCAGAAAGCCAAGACCTTCAAGACCCGCAAGGCAGCCGCCGCGTTCCTCGCCGAGACCGAGACAGCCATCTCACGCGGCGGCTATGTCGACCCGCACGCTGGTCGCCTGCCGTTCGGCAAGTACGCCGAACGGTGGCGCGAATCCCGCAATGACGAGTTGGCCACCAAGGCGCGAGACGGATCGATCCTGCGGACCCACGTGCTTCCCCGCTGGGCCGACGTGCCGCTGTCGCGGATCGACTTCCTCTCGGTCCAGAGCTGGATATCCGACCTTGGCACCCGGCGCTCTCCTGCCACCGTGGCGGAGTGCTTCCGTCTCCTGTCGAGCATCATGCGAGCCGCTTGCCGGGATCGACTGATCGGCGCCAACCCGTGCGACGGGGTGAAGGTGCCGGTTCGCCGGAAGAAGGACACAGACGAACAGGTGTTGCCGCGAGCAGACCTCGTGAGCCGGCTCTTGCCGGCCGTCCCGGATCGGTACCGAGCGCTAGTCGCGCTTGCTGGCGGCACCGGACTCCGGTGGGGTGAGTGCACTGGACTGCGGTGGGACTCCCTGGACCTGGACGCAGCGGCCGTCACGGTCGTACGCGTAGCCGTCGAGGTGGCAGGCACGGTCACCATGAAGCCCTACCCAAAGTCGAGGGCCGGGCGGCGCACGGTTCCAGTCCCCGACTTCGCGACGGAGCTGCTCGCCGCGCACCGCGAGGCATTTCCTGCCGGTCCACGCGGCGAGGTGTTCACCAATTCCAGTGCCGGCCCGCTTCGCCGCACGCTATTCCGCGCTCGGGTATGGCGTCCGTCGCTGGTCCGCGCAGGGTTGCTCGGTCGAGTCGACAAGATGGGCCATTTCAAGTGGCGTGCCGCGTGGAACGACTCGGAGGGTATCGAGTGGACGGCGGAATTCACCACGGAGCGAGAGGCCATCGCGCACGTTGCCAAGATGGCATCCGGTGGCCTGCGCTTTCACGACCTGCGGCACTCGTTCGCAACCGAGCTGGTGTCGCGTGGCGTGCCGGTCACCGACGTACAGGGCGTCATGGGACACGAGCGGCCGTCGACCACGCTCAACCTCTACACCCACCGGTCCGAGGGACGAGATCAGCGCGTCCGCGACGCGTTTGCTGACTCATAGCTGACTCATGACCATGGCCGACAGGCCAGTCAGCAGGAAAGGCACCCTCATCGAGGGTGCCTTTCCTGCGTATATAGAGGGTGGGCGATGCTGGTATCGAACCAGCGACCTCTTCGGTGTGAACGAAGCGCTCTCCCACTGAGCTAATCGCCCTCAGCGCCGTTGACTCTACCCGATCGTGGAACCGGACCGGAAATCCGGGGTCAGTGCGTCGCGAGGTACCGCATCGCTTCGGCCGCCACGTCGATGCCGAGGCTGTACTTGAGGGACAGCCAGACCACCGTGGCCACGAAGACCAGGCCGACGGAGCCGAGCACGAGTCGGACCGCCAGCGACTGTCTGGTCACCCAGCGCGTCCAGCCGTGGACGTGGCGGCGGGTGAAGCCGAGCAGCCGGCGCGCCCAGTGGTATTCGACGGCCCAGATGCCCAGGCCGGCGATCACCAGCAGCCAGCCCGGCCCGGGGAGCGGGATGAGGGCGATGCCGATGGTCACCACCAGCGCCCCGGCGATCGCGATGAAGATCTTGAGGGCGATCCGGCCGGTGGGGTTGGCGCGGATGAGGTCGAGGGTCAGTGAGATCCGCTCGCGCCAGCGGGGGCGGCGCGGTGGGTCCTGGACGGCGACGACGCCGCCACCGGCATCGCTGCCGCGATCCGCACCGGCGCCACCACGACGACCGGCACCGGCGTCATCGCCACCGGAACGACCGGCGTCGGACGCCGGCCGACCGGCCCGTTCGGGCTGCTTCATCGGCACTCCGTACCCCCGCTTTTCGGCTGCTCGGACCGCGACTTTCGGCGGGCCGGGCGCCGCCGCCGCATCCACTGAGGATTGCTTCGTCACCATTTCACCCCCCAGTGTCGCTCGGGCCCGTCACTGCAACGGCCGACTGGACGTTACCGGAGTAAGTCGACGACTGAGCCACCCGATGCCGGGCGGGATCACGCACTGGGCAGAACCGGAAATCCTACATGAATGCTCACATTCACGCGGCCTTTCCGTCCCCCTTCCCACCACTGGGTGAAGTCAGCGTATGGCGGAGCGTAGCCAGGAGTAGCACCTGAGTATGGGAAAAGCGGGACACGCGCGTTCCGCAGCGGTGCCGGGGGGAGAACGTCCATGAGTGTCATCCGACCGACGACCGTAGAGGTCGAGACGTCGCTAAGGCTCGTCGCACCTGACGCCACCGCCTTGCCGGTGCGTGCCAGTCTGCGTTACGACCCTGCTGACCCGTATGCGGTCCATGTCCTGTTCCATGCCGAATCGGCCGGGGGCGAGGCGGTGAGTTGGTCGTTCGCTCGCGAACTTCTGGTCACCGGCCTGGACGAGCCGGCCGGCATCGGGGATGTGCGGGTCTGGCCCTGGGCCACACCGCGCGGCGATTTCGTCGCGCTGGCCCTCTCGTCACCGGACGGCAACGCCCTCTTCGAGGTGCCGCGCAGCGTCCTGGTGCGTTTCCTTCGACGGACCTACGTCGTCGTCCCGCGCGGCCGTGAGGCCGAGCACCTGGACGTCGACACGGCGGTGAACCGGCTGCTCGCCGGTCGCTGACCAACCGAAAACTGCAACACCGGCCACACCGGGGCCGCGCGGATCTGCCGAGTCCGCGCGGCCCCGGCACACGCCCCATCGGGTACGCGGACAGCGCGCCCCGGGTCGGCCGGTGCTCAGCCGTGCGTGGTGATGCCGCCGTCGACGGGGATGACCGCGCCGGTGAGGTACGCGCCGGCGCGTGACGAGAGGTAGATGGCAGTGCCGGCCATGTCCTCGGGGCGTCCGATGCGGCCCAGTGGCACCTGCTGCTCGATGGCGGCCCGGCTCGCCGGGTCGTCGAGCGCGAACGCCATCATCTTGCTCTCGAACGGGCCGGGGGCGATCGCGTTGACGGTGATCTGCTCGCCGGCGAGCTGGTGGGCGAGGCTGCGGGTGAGCATGTGCACGGCCGCCTTGGTGGCCGAGTACGCGTACACCTCCATCATCGGCACCCGGATGCCGTCGATCGACCCGATGTTGATCACGCGGGCCGGGTCGTCGGCGCTGGCGGCGGCGCGCAGCGCCGGCAGCAGCGCGGTGGTGAGCCGGAAGACGGCCTTGACGTTGACCGCCCAGAGCTTGTCGAACGCCGCCTCGGGGTAGTCCTCCAGTGGTGCGCCCCAGGTCGCGCCCGCGTTGTTGACCAGCACGTCGAGCCGACCGAAGCGCTCGCGCACGGCGGCGGCCAGCGTCTCGGCGCCGGCGTCGTCGCTGAGGTCGGCGGGGATTGCCTCGCAGCGCCCCTCGGCGGAGAGGGTGGTGGCGACCGCCTCGCAGACGTCCGCCTTACGCGACGAGATGATCACGTGCGCGCCGGCCCGGACGAAGCCCTGGGCGATCATCAGCCCGATCCCCCGCGACCCGCCGGTGACCAGGACCGTCTTACCTTCGACCGAGAACAGCTGCGTCATTCCCATCCCATCGCGAGTCGGCGGGGGCCGCCGACCGGTCGGGGTGGCCGGCGAATGCCGGGCGGACCGCGGACCGGCGGCGCTACCGTCGGGTAACGTAGCTTGGCCGCCGGGACCGAAACAAGCCCGGGGCGCACTGCGGATTCCGCTCCGAACGGTGACCGGGATGCGGTGACCTGCGGTTCGGGCTACCGTCGCAGGCGATGGTCTCCACCGATCCCTCCCCCGCGCCATCGATCGGAACGGCGTCTCGCGTGCCCGACGAGATAGCCACGTTCGCGCTGGCCGACCTCGCCGGTGACCCCGGCTGGCGTCGGCCGGTGGTCGTCGAGCGGGAGCTGTTGATTCTCACCACCCGTGGGCACGGCGACGCCGAGCTCGACTTTCACCTGCTGCTGTGCCGGCCCGGCACGCTGCTGCGGGTCCGCCCCGGCCAGGTGCTGCGCTGCGCCGGCCCCCAGTTCGACGCCACAGTGGTCGCCTGGGATCCCGAGGCGCTGCGCGACTTCGACGTCGACCTGAGCACCACCGCGACCTGGCGGCAGTTGGCCGGTGAGGACGAGGACGCGGTGATCAGCGAGGTGAGCCAGTTGGCGGTGGACTGTCGGCGGCACCCCGACGGCCCCACCGCCCGGGTGCTGCTGAGGCACCAACTGGCCGTGCTGCTGCTGCGGCTGGCCCTGCCGTACGCCGACCGGCCGTCGTCGCGGCCCGAGGACGAGACGTTCCACCGGTTCCGCCGCGAGGTGGAGCACGGCTATCCGTACACCCGGCGGGTCGAGGACTACGCGGCCGAGCTGGGCTGCTCCGTGCGGACCCTGACCCGGGCCTGCCTGGCCGTCACCGGCCGCAGCGCCAAGCAGGTCATCGACGAGCGGGTCGCGTTGCAGGCCGGCCGGTTGCTCGCCACCACGGATCAGCCGATCGCCGAGATCGGCCGCCGGCTCGGCTTCTCCGAACCCACGAACTTCGGCCGCTTCTTCACCCGCGAGGTCGGCGTCAGCCCCGGCGCGTTCCGGTCCGCACGGGACCAACCGGCGGCCAATCGGGTGATCCGACAGCGACCGCCGGCTGAGTCGACGGCCCCCAACGGGGGCAGATTCCGCCTCGGCAGCGCCGGTGACTCCGCCAACGGTGAACACCCGATGAGACCACTGCCGCCCGCCGGAGGGCCGGGCGTCACCGGCCGGGCATGATGACAGGGTGCAGATCTCCGCGCGCGGCGACTACGCGGTACGGGCGGCGTTAAGCCTCGCCACCGCGTACCCCTCGCTGCTGTCCACCCAGGCCATCGCCGCGGAGCAGGACATGCCCCGCAAGTTCCTGGAGGCGGTCCTGGCTGATCTGCGCCGGGCCGGCATCGTCCGCGCCCAACGCGGCGCCGAGGGCGGCTACACCCTCGCCCGCCCGCCCCGCGAGGTGACGGTCGGCGCGGTGCTGCGCGCAGTCGAGGGCCCCCTGGCCGGTGTACGCGGGTTGCGCCCCGAGGAGACCAGCTACGAAGGCTCGGCGGAGAACCTGCCCGGCCTGTGGGTGGCCGTCCGGGCGGCGGTGCGGCGGGTCGTCGACGAGGTGAGCCTCGCCGAGATCGTCAGCGGTCGACTGCCCGCGCACGTCCGCAAGCTCACCGCGCTGCCCGACGCGTGGGAGCCGCGCTGACACCAGCCGCCGGCCACCGCCGACTCTCCTTTGCCTCAATGGTGGTGCTCACGTAGCTACCTCCATAGGCTCTTCATGCGCTCGCGTTGCTGCTCGCGCAGAGGGATTCGAAGATAATGGGGTCTGACGTCAGACATCTGATGCCGGCAGGGTGCGCGTGTCAGATCCGTGAACGAAGGGCAAGTGGCAGATGACGACCATTGACGCATCCCCGCTACGCGGTGCGGAGCGCCCCGGTCCCCGCCGGCAGGAGGTGGGGGCCAAGATCAAGGAGTACATCCTGCGCAACCGCCTCAAGCCGGGGGACATCCTGCCCACCGAGGCGGAGCTGTGCGAGGCGGTGGGCGCGAGCCGCTCCAGCGTCCGCGAGGCCGTCAAGATCCTCTCCGCCCTCGACATCGTCGAGGTGCGGCACGGGCACGGCACCTTCGTCGGCCGCATGTCCCTCGCCGCCCTCGTGGAGGGCCTGACCTTCCGCGGCCTGCTCAGCGGCGAGGAGGACCATCACGTGCTGGGGCAGGTCGTCGACGTCCGGCAGACCCTCGAACAGGGGCTCGCGGCCCAGGTCATCGCCGCCCTCGACAGCGAGCACCAGGCCGCCCTCTCCGCGCTCGCCGACGAGATGGAGAGCCTGGCCGCCCAGGGCATGGACTTCCTCGACGTCAACCGGGCCTTCCACGTGAAGCTGCTGGAACCCCTCGGCAACGACCTGATCCTCCAACTGACCGAGGCGTTCTGGCAGGTGCAGGCCATCGTCGCCCCCACCCTGCGCACCGAGCAGGAGGACCGGTTGATCACCGCCCAGCGGCACCGGGCGATCGTGCAGGCGGTTGCCGCCGGGGACGTGGCGCGTTTGCAGGCAGCCATCGCCGAGCACTACGCGCCCATCCGGGCCAGCATCGCCCGCATCGTGCGGGCCTGATTCGACAGCACGACCGCCCATCGATCTCGCGCCATTGGACCGACCCACCGAGTCGAGGCCCTGACCCGCGAACCACCCGCCGTTTTTCCGCTCAGTCGTCGAGGGTGCGGATGACCTCCCCGGTGTCCAGCCGTGGCAGGCGTTCCCGGGGGGCCGCCGGGCCGGAGTGCCCGAGGTTGAGCAGCAGCAACACCTCGTGCCGACCGTCGGGGAAGAACTCCCGCTGCACGCCAGCGACGTCGAAGCCCGCCATCGGTCCGGCGGCGAGCCCCGCCGCGCGGACACCGACGATCAGGTAACCGATCTGCAGGGTGGCGTTGAACCGGGCCTGCTCCACCCGGGCCGCCCGGTCCGCCAGCCAGTCCCGGGCCTGGGGGCGGTGCGGGTACAGCTCGGGCAGCCGCCGGTGGAACTCCACGTCGGCGGCGAGGATCGCGGTCAGCGGGGCGTGGGCCGTCGCGGCAGGTGCACGGCGACGTGCTCGGCGCGGGCCACCACCGGCCAACTCGACGACGCCGTTCCGAGGCAGAACGAGACGAGCGGCGGGTCCAGCGACACCGACGTGAACGAGGTGGCGGTGAACCCCGCCCGGATCGGCGCGCCGATCCCACCCAGGCAGGCCGGGTCGGTGCCGCGGGCGACGGCGGTGACCACCGTGACGCTGGTGGCCTGCCGGCGCAGCAGCGCGCGGAACAGGTCCCCGTTGACCGGTCGCAGCTCGACGGTGCCCGCCGAGGGTCGCTCCACGGTGGTCACGCCGACACCAGGGCGGACGCGGCGTACGCGCTGGCCGGTCGGGGCAGCCCGTAGTGCTCGCGCAGCGTCCGACCGGTGTACTCGGTGCGGAACAGCCCTCGGGAGCGCAGCACCGGCACCACGTGGTCGACGAAGTCGGCGAGCCCGCCGGGCAGGTGCGGCGGCATGATGTTGAACCCGTCGGCGGCGCCCCGGGTGAACCACAGCTCGATCTGGTCGGCAATCTGCTCCGGCGTGCCGGCGACGACCCGGTGACCCCGACCGCCACCAAGCCGGCCGATGAGCTGCCGCACGGTGAGCTTCTCCCGGCGCGCCAGGTCGGTGACGAGCTGGTAGCGGCTCTGGTGGGCCTGCACGGTGCCGGAGTCCGGCAGCTCCGGCAGCGGCCCGTCCAGCGGCAGGCCGGTCAGGTCGATGCCGAGCATCCCGGAGAGCTGCGCGAGGGCGTACTCGGGGACGATCAGCTCCTCCAGCTCGGCGGCGAGAGCCCGCGCCTCGGCCTCGGTGCCGCCGATCACCGGCGCGATGCCGGGCAGGATCTTCACCAGGTCCGGGTCCCGGCCGTCGGCGGTGACCTGCCGGCGCAGCTCGGCGTAGAAGCGCTGCCCGTCGGCGAGGGTCTGCTGGGCGGTGAAGACCGCCTCGGCGTAGCGGGCGGCGAAGGCGATGCCGTCCGGCGACGACCCGGCCTGCACCAGCAGCGGCCGGCCCTGCGGCGGGCGGGGAATGTTGAGCGGGCCACGGACCTGGAACTCCGTCCCCCGGTGGTCCACCTCGTGCACCCGGTCGGTGTCGGCGAACACCCCGGCCGTGGTGTCGAAGACCAGCGCGTCGTCCTCCCAGCTGTCCCAGAGCTTGATCGCCACGTCGACGAACTCGGCGGCCCGCCGGTACCGGTCGGCGTGCGCGGGGTGGCTGTCCCGGTTGAAGTTGACCGCCTCCCGCTCCTGGGCGGAGGTGACGATGTTCCAGCCGGCCCGGCCGCCGCTGAGATGATCCAGCGAGGCGAACTTGCGGGCGGTGTGGAACGGCTCGTTGTAGGTGGTGGAGACCGTGGCGATGAGACCGATGTGTTCGGTCACCGCGCGGTGATCGGGGCGTTGGCGGCGGCGAGCTTGACGATGGCGCCGTTGAACGCGCCGCCGAAGTCGCTCTGCCCGGTGGCGGTGGCCTGGATGTCCTGCGGACCACCGGTGACGTTGCCGATCCAGGTGAGCGTGACGTCACCGAGGTAGCCGAGGTCGGCGGCGAGTTCGGGGAGGGTGACCTGACCGACGGAGCCCTGGTAGCGCAGTTCGCTGACCTGGTCGCCGCCGGCTGTGGCGGCACCGCCGCATCCGGCTGTGGCGGCGAGCACGACCAGCGCGGCAGCGCTGGCGAGGGTACGCCGAACGGCATGACGGGGTGGGGACATGAGGAGTCTCCTGATCTGTCCACGATGGGAGTGGGGACGCCCGGATGAGGGTGTACGGGCACGCACGCTGCTCCGCGTTGAGCGGGCGGGCGGTGGGAGTGCGGCGCTGGAGCCGGGCCGGATGAACCGGTCAGCTCAACAGAGCGCGCTCGCGTGCCGGACCAGGTCGATGTGCACACGAGCGGTGAGGAGAAGCTCATCCCGCTGCGACATGACCCCATGCTGCCGGGCACCGGATCGAGCGGTCAACGGCCTTCCAGAAGATGAGACTTCTATCGCCACCGATGTTACGGGGCCCTTCTAGCAGCGTTTACCGCCCCGCAACACCTATCTGATTGATAGGGGTATCAGCGTCGGATGGGCACCGTCCAGGACGGACAGCGAGCGGGTTTCAAAAGTTGCCGGTTCGGGAATGTTCGATCTCGACACGGCAGGGAAACGGTGACGAGGGGAGCGCTCCGATGGGCCTCATGTTTCGCAAGCGCAAGAAGTACGGTCCGATCATCCTGAACTTCACCGAGAACGGCTTCTCCTCGTGGAGCATCAAGATCGGTCGCTGGTCCTGGAACTCCAGGGCGCGCGCACACCGCGTCGACCTGCCGGGTCCGCTGTCCTGGAAGCAGGACAAGGCCCGGTCGTAAACGTCCCGGGAGTCGAGCGGGGTGCCGGTGATTCACCGGCACCCCGCTCGGCGTGTCGGGCCCGCGTACGGCCGGAATGGGCATTCCCCGGATGCCGGCGGTATGGCGGGCGCAGAATCGCCGCATGGGCGAGGAGGGTTCCTGGCGGCGGGAACAGCGGCGTGGCCTGGCGACCAGCGCGCTGCTGCTGCTCGGCTACTTCCTGGTTCCGCTAGAGCAGGACCCGAACGCGCTCCGGATGGTGCTCCGTTCGGCCGGCACGCTGCTCGTGGTGAGCGTCGTGGCAGCGCTGGTCACCGGCCAGGTCCGCCGGCAACTCGCCGCCGGACCGCCGCGCGGCGACGCCGAGGCCCGCTCGTTGATCCGGCTGGCGGTAGCCCTGGTCGCCGGAGTGATCGCCTTCGCCCTCGCCGACTACGTGGTGGCGAGCAACCGCACGGGCGAGTTCGTCGGCCTGCACAGCAGGATCGACGCACTCTACTTCGCGCTTGCCACCCTGACCACCATCGGCTACGGCGACGTGCACGCGCAGGGGCAGATCGCCCGGGTCGTGGTCTGCGCGCAGATGGTCTTCAGCATCGGCGTGATCGCCACCGGGGCGTCCATCGTGGTCAAGCAGTTGACGGCTCGTCGGGGACGGGGATGATCGACACGTCGCCGCCGAGCCGGCCGTGCTCCGGCTCGCGGACCACGGCGCCGGAGCGCAGCAGCGTGGTCAACGTCCGCACGGTGTCCTTCGCTCGGTAGACGGTCGCGGTGAGGGTGTGCCGGCGCAGGTCGGTGACCGACCGTGGCCCGCCCCGGCGCAACTCGGCCAGCAGTTCGTGGGCCAGCGGCGCGAGATCGGGGTCGCCGGCCACGTCGACCGTCTCCCCCGCCGGGTCGGCCGGGTTACGGTAGCGCACGCCGAGGTTTACGCCGACCGTCCAGAGCGCGTCGCGTACCGCCTCCAGGCTGCGGTCCGAGCGACTGCCGAACGCGAGGACGCCGCCCGTCGGGTCGTCGGCGAGTACCGGCGCCACCTCGGCTACGAGCGGAAAGCCCACCGCGACGAGCGCGTCGCGGGCACTGCTGCCCGCGTGCAGCAGCACCTCGCCGGTTCGGCCGTTGGCGGCGGCCGTGAGCAGGGGCGGGCTCACCGCACCGGGCACGTGCAGAAAGCAGAAGAGCGGCGACCCGGCCGCGCCGGCCGCCTTCACCGCGACGGGCAGCCGGTCCGGCGCGCCGGGCAGCAGGTGCACGGTGACCTCGGCGGGCAGGTCCGCCTCGATCGGGCCGAGCCGGGCCGGCAGGTCGGTGGCGCCATCCGCGAGCACCAGCACGGTCACCTGCCGGCCCCGCACCTGGGCGGCGTGGCCGGCGACCACCCGCAGCGCCGCCTCCGCACCACCGGCGTCGCCGCCAGCCCAGGCGAGGGCGACGGTGGCCCGCCGGGAGCGGTGCAGGGCCGCGGGCAGCCAGGTCGTCAACTGGCGGACCAGCAGCTCGCGGAGGAAATCAGTGGTCCGGTCGGTCGGCATCGGTCCGTTCTACCGTACGGGTGGTCAGGCCGGGACGGAGATCCCCACCCCGCCCCGGGTCTGCCCGCCGTAGCGCTGCCGCTCGGCGTCCAGGTCGAGCCGGCCGATCTGCTTGCGGGCAGCCAGCGCGGCGTCGTCGAGCAGGTCGGCCGGGATCAGCCAGACCACCTCGAACTCCAGACCGTCGGGGTCCCTGCCGTAGAGGCTCTTGGTCGTGCCGTGGTCGGAGGTGCCAACCAGCGCGCCGGCCGCGACGAGCCGCTCGGCGGTGGCGGCCAGCTCGTCGAGCGTGTCCACCTCCCAGGCGAGGTGGTAGAGGCCGACGGTGGACCGACCGGCTGTCGACCGCCCGGCGCCCGCGCCGACCTCGAAGAGGCCGAGGTCGTGGTCGTTGGTGGAGTCGGGGGCCTGGAGGAAGGTGGCGCCCCGGAAGCCGTCCGGGGTCATCGCCACCGGGCGGAAGCCCAGCACGTCGCGGTAGAACGCGACGCTGCGGGCGAGGTCACTGACGTAGAGGACCGCGTGGTTGAGCCGATGAATACCCATGACCCGAGGCTAGCGCGATTTAGTTGAACATTCAACCATCAGGGGTATGATGGCGGTCATGACCCGCTGGCTGGACCCCGACGAGCAACGCACCTGGCGCGCGTACCTGACCGCTTCGCGGGCGCTGATGGACACTCTCGACCGCGAGCTGCAACGCGACGCGGGCATGCCGCACGCGTACTACGAGATCCTGGTCCAGCTCTCCGAGGCCCCCGGTCGCCAACTGCGGATGAGCCAGCTGGCCCAGGCCGCGGGGTCCTCCCGCAGCCGGCTCTCACACGCCGTCGCCCGGCTGGAGGCCGCCGGCTGGGTGCGCCGCGAGGACTGCCCCACCGACCGGCGCGGGCAGATCGCGCTGCTCACCGACGAGGGTTTCGCCACTCTCGCGGCCGCCGCGCCCGGCCACGTCGAAGGGGTACGCCGACACCTGTTCGACGCGTTGAGCCCCGCCCAGGTCGACCAGCTGCGCCGAATCAGCGAGACACTGGCCGAGCACCTGACCGGATCCTGACCAATCGACACCGGCGCGGGTCTTGTACTTACCGTCGTCGGATGAGCACGATGGGGCGTGTCTTCCGGCTTCGGTGAACTGACTGATCAGGCGCACCACCTCGTGTCCTCCGGCGATCTGGCCGGCGCACAGCAGCTGCTCTCCGACGCGCTCACCGACGCCGACCCCCGCCCGGCCAACGCCACCCCCGAGCTGGCCGAGGCGGCCAGCCTCCAGGCGCGGGTGCTGATCGCCCTCGGTGAGCCGCACTCGGCGCGGGGGTGGGCCGCCTTCGCGTACGCGGCCACCACCCGCCTGCACGGTCGCGCCGACCCGCGGACGGTGGCCGCGGCGGCCACCCTGGCCGCGGTGCTGCACCGGGTCGGCAGTCACTCCCGGGCGGCGCGGCTCTACCAGGAAGTCATCATCGAGCTGACCGCGCAGGACGGCCCGGAGTCGCTGCGGGTGCTCGCCGCGCACGCCGACCTGGCCACCGTGGAGTACGCGCGAGGCCAGTGCACGGTGGCCCGCGACCGCCTCCAGGACGCCTGGGAGCTGCACCGCGAGGTGTACGGCGACGGGCACCCCAGCGGCATCAAGATGCTGGCGCGGCTCGGGGCGATGCAGCGCGACTGTGGGCAGTTCGCCGAGGCGCACGACAACCTGGCGCTCGCCCGTGAGTTGTGCCGGCAGCACCTGCCCGCGGACGACCCGCTGGCCACCCAGGTGGCGGCGCTGGCCCGGGCGGCGGCGAATCCCGATCACGTCTGCGCCGACAACCCACCCACGGCCCGCGACACGCCTGTCGTACCGGCCGCCCGCGTTGCACCGCACGACGACGGGCCGACCGACTCGGGCCACCACCCGTCGGCAGCCGCGCCCCACCACGCCGGGGCGGTTCCGAACCCCCGGCTGCCCTCCGACGAGGCGGTCGGGTCGACGGGCGGCAGGTGGCCGACCGAACCGGTGGACGCGCCCCCGCCCCACCCCGCCGACCCTCCGGTGCCCCCGTCGGTGGTCGGGCTGGCCGGCGGCGCGCAGGAGCAGCCCGGGGTGTACCGGCTGCACCGTCCCGCCGACTCGTTCCCCTCGCCCGACTCGTACCCGCCGCCCGACCGGCACGCGACGCCCGACTCGTCATCGCGGTCGGAGCCGTACGCACCGGTTGAGCCGTACACGCCGTCGCGGCTGCTGCCGGTGCCCGTGCACCGCGCGCCGCCGGAGCAGCGCAACCGGCTGGTGCCGGTGCTGGTGGCAGGCGTGGTCGTGGTGCTCCTCGGTGCGGCAGCGGTGATCGCCGGGGTGGCTCGGGTCGACGGCGACGACGAGCCGACCCCGCCGCCGGCCAGCGCCTCCCCCACCGCCGGCGGGCCGGCCAGCACCGCGCCCGCCCCGGGCGGTTCGGCACCCACGTCGGCTGCCGCCGCGGCGTCGCCCGGCACCCCACCCACCGCGGTGACCCTGCGCGACAACCGGGACAGCATCGCGCTGAACTGGACGTACCCGGCCGGCAGCGAGGGCCCGGTGGTCATCGCGGGCGGTCGTACCGGTCAGGCGCACAACATCTTCGCCACGTTGCCGGCGGGCACCACCAGCTTCGTCATCTACGCGCTCAACCGCACCAACGACTTCTGCTTCACTGTCGCTGTCGCCTGGTCCACCGACACCGTGGCCCGGTCCAAGCAGGTCTGCACCCGCCGCCGCTGACCCCCGAGCCACTGCCCTGCCCGCCACGCCCCTGCCCGCCACTGCACCGCCGGCTACGCCCCCGCAGACCTCACTCAGCGTGGGCTACCCGTTGACGAACCCGCCGTGACACGCCGTCACACCCGACGCCCCGCCCACAACTCCGGCCCAGGCTTTGCTCTGCTTACCTATACGCACCACCTCGGATGAGCAGCTGAAACGTCGCGACCGCCGCTGCAACACGCGTCGGCGACCATCACGTTGCGTGGCTGTCGCGTCCGCGGGTGCAGAGCAAAGGGGCATCAGTGGGCGGTTGGGGGGAGGCCGCCGTCACGGACCGTCTACCTTTGGCCGTCCTCGGCCGGCAACGCTGGCAGCAGCAGGCACACCCGTAGTCCTCGCTGGTCCGGCGCGTCGGTCAGTGTGATGCTGCCGCCCGCCCGTCGGACCAACTCCCGGACGATGGCCAGCCCCAGGCCGGCGCCCCCGTCGTCGCGGGCGCGTCCGTCGTCCAGCCGGGTGAACCGGTCGAAGACCCGCTCCCGGTCCGCCACCGGGATCCCCGGGCCGTCGTCGGTCACCGTCACCAGGTGGTACGCCCCGACGTCAGGCCCTGTCGCCTCGGCCGCGAGCACCACACTGCCGTCCGCGTGCCGTACCGCGTTGTCGACCAGGTTGGCCAGCACGCGACGCAACTCCTCGACGGTGCCGATCGTCCACAGCGGGCCCGCCGGCGGCGTCACCCGCACCGGAGGCGACGGGTAACGGGCGGCGACGTCCGTCAGCAACGCGCCCAGCTCCACCGGGCCGGTCCCCCGCGTCGGCGGCGTCTCGTCCAGGCGGGCCAGCAGCAGAAGGTCGTCCACCAGGCGACTCAGCCGGTCGGTGTCGGTGAGCAGGTTGGCGGTCACCGCCGTCCAGTCCGTCCGGTCGGCGAGGCGCTGGGCCACCTCCAGCTCCGTCCGGATGTTGGTCAACGGGCTGCGCAGCTCGTGTGCGGCGTCGGAGACGAAGGCCCGCTGCCGGACTCGGGCGGATTCCAGTCGGTCCAGCATGCCGTTGAGGGTGACCGCCAGGCGGTGGATCTCGTCGGCCGACGCCGGCACCGGCAGCCGGCCCGCACCGGCCCTCCCGGTGATCTCCTCGGCGCCTCGACGCAACTGCTCGACCGGGCGCAGGGTCGCGCCCACCACCCGCCACGCCACCCCGGCCAGCACGGCCACCAGCAGCGGAAACGCCACCAGCAGGATGACCCGGACCACGTGGATGCTGTGCCGCACGTCAGCCATCGAGCGGGCGACCAGCACGGTGAGCGGGTCAGCCGCGGTGCCGGCGGGTACGGCGACCACGCGGACCGGGCCGACCAGTCCGACCCGCTCGGCCGGCACCTCCAGCCGCTGTCGACCCGTCCGGTCCAGTCTCTCCGGGCGGACCATCGGCACCAGCCGGTCGGCGTCGATCGAGGCCGCCCTGATCCGCCCCTGCTCGTCGACGACCTGCACGCGGACCTGCCCGCCGGCCACCGGCAGTGGGTCGGGCAGCGCGTCCTCGGCGGCGAGCAGGGCAACGGCATCGGCGGTGCGGAACGCCTCGGTGTCGACGGTGCGCTGGAGCACGAAGCCGAGTGCGCCGAGCAGCACCACCCCGCCCAGTGCCAGCCCGATGGTGAGGCCGAACACGCCGATCGCCGTGAGCCGGCCCCGCAGCCCGAGGATCGGCATCCAGCCGGGCCGGGCCCGACCGGTGGGTGCCGGGCCGTCCGACGTCACGTGGCCAACCGGTAGCCGGCGCCCCGGACCGTCTCCAGCCGGTCCCGGCCGAGCTTGCGCCGCAGGTAGCCGACGTACACCTCGACGGCGTTCGGCGCGGTCTCCAGGCTCGCGTCCCAGACGTGGTCCAACAACTCGATCTTGGAGATCACCTGGCCCGGCCGGCGCATCAGGTAGTCCAGCAACGCGAACTCCCGCGCGGTCAGCGTCACCTCGGCGTCCGCCCGGGTCACCCGTCGCCGGGCCGGGTCCAGCCGCAGGTCGCCGACCGCCAGCACGGTCGGACGCTCCGGTGCGCCCCGGCGCAGCAACGCCCGCAGCCGGGCCAGCAGCACCACGTACGAGAAGGGCTTGGTCAGATAGTCGTCGGCGCCGCAGTCGAGGCCGTCGGCCTGGTCGTACTCGCCGTCCTTGGCGGAGAGCATCAGCACCGGCAACCAGTGCTCCTCCGCACGCAGCCGCCGGACCAGCTCGTACCCGGAGAGGCCGGGCAGCATCACGTCGAGGATCATGGCGTCGTACCCGCCGTGGCGGGCCGCGTCCAGGCCGGCCGGGCCGGTCCCCGCCACATCCACCGCGAACCCCTCGGCCTGCAGGCCGCGTTGCAGGGCAGCCGCCAACCGGGCCTCGTCCTCCACCACCAGCACACGCACCATTCAAGGGTGCCACCCGGGTCAATCCACCCCGTTCGGTGTCCTCAGCGCGTTCACAGCAGTGAGAGGGCAGGATGGGCGCAGGAGGTGCCACCATGTCCGTCCTGAGAAGCCGTCCCGTCCTGCGCTGGCTGGTCCCGGCCACCGCGGCCGTCGCCGTCATCGGCGGTGGCGCGGCGATCGGCACGTTCGCCGCCGAGGCCGAGCCGAGTCTGCCGCCCCGCACCGCCGCCCAGCTCCTCGTCGATCTGCAGACATCCCGGTTGGAGGGGTTGTCCGGGACCGTCGTGCAGCGCGCCGACCTCGGCCTGCCACCACTGGTCGGGCTGCTCCCCGGCAACGAGCTGACCACCATGCTGACCGGCACACACACCCTGCGGGTCTGGTACTCCGGGCCCGACAAGCAGCGGGTCGCGCTGCTGGACACCCTCGGCGAGCAGGACGTGATCCGCAACGGCCGGGACCTGTGGACCTGGCAGAGCCGCACCAACACCGCCACCCACCGCGCCCTGGGCGACAAGGCCGGGGCGTTCAAGCCCGCGCCGGAACCGGCAGCGAGCCTGCCGGCCACCCCGCAGCAGGCCGCCGACCTGGCGTTGGGCGCGATCGACCCGAGCACCGAGGTCAGTGTCGGCCGCTCGGCCACCGTCGCCGGCCGGGACTCGTACGAGCTGGTGCTCCAGCCGCGCGACCGGGACTCGCTGGTGCACCAGCTGCGGATCGCCATCGACGCCAAGCAGCACGTGCCGCTGCGCTTCGAGGTGCTCGCCAAGGGCAGTGACCAGCCGGCGTTCGAGGTGGCCTTCACCCAGGTCGACTACCGCCGCCCTGACGCCGACCAGTTCACCTTCAACCCGCCGCCCGGGGTGACGGTCACCGAGGAGAAGGCCGAACGGCCGACGGGCAAGCCCGGCCACGTCAAGCCGGCCGCGGACCCGGGGGTCCGCGCGGTCGGCGACGGCTGGACCACCGTGCTGGTCGCCCGCCTGGACGGTGCGCTCGGCGGTGGGCCCGCCGCCGGGAAGCCCGCCGCTCCCCCGGCCGGCGCCGCACCCGACGTGGACGTGTCGAAGCTGCTCGGCGGACTGCCCGCCGTCAGCGGTGACTGGGGCAGCGGTCGGCTCTTCAGCACCAGGCTGTTCACCGTGCTGCTCACCGACGACGGTCGGGTGCTCGCCGGAGCGGTGACGCCGGAGCGGCTCTACCAGGCCGCCCGCAGCTGATCTCCGCAGCGTTCGCGCCGGGTCGACCTGACGGTCGGCCCGGCGCTTCGCTGTGCGGGAGTCAGCAGAGGCCGAGGGCGCTGAGGTACGCGTCGGCGAGGACCGCGTGGCCGGGCAGGTACGGGTGGACCCGGTCGTCGGCCCAGCGCGTCGCGGGACTCACCGCCAGCACCCGGTCGAACGCCGCCTGGTTGGGCACGTGCACCGCGTCGAACTCGGCGGCGAGCGCGGCCACGACCGCCGCGTACCGGTCGGTGTCGGCGCGTTGCGGGACGCTCCGGTCGGGCTCGATGAAGAACGGGTCACCGAGGATCAGCCCGCAGCCGGTGGCGTCGACCGCCCGACGCAGCAGGTCGCGCAGCGTGCGCTCGTACTCCTCGATGCCGACGGCCTCATCCGGCCGGTCACCGTAGTGCCGCCAGATGTCGTTGATCCCGATCAGCACCGCGAGCCAGTCGGGGCGCTCGGCGATGGCGTCGGCGTCCCAGCGGGCGGCCAGGTCCCGCACGGTGTCGCCGCTCACACCCCGGTTGACCCACTGCACCTCCAGCTCGGGGTGCCGGGCGTCGACCAGAGCGCGCACGAGACTCACGTATCCGCTGCCGTACGGCGCGGCGGTGTCGCGTCGACCACAATCGGTGATGCTGTCCCCGATGAAGACCACCCGTTGGCCGGTCCGCAGGATCATCCGCCGCCACCTCGCGATCACCGGCGCGCCGGACCGCCCGGCTTGGTGAGAACCGGCGGAACGCGCTATCTTCAACAGTTCGAAGGGCACAAAAAAGAACGGCTAAAAGCCGTTCCTGCAAAGGATTCTAATCTTTAGGGAGACGGCTTGTCAAGGCACTCCGGCGGTTCCGGCGAATTGCCGCTCGACGACGAGATCGGTCGCGAGCAGGAGTACGTCTCGATGCTCTACCACCGGCTGGACGAGCTGCGTGAGCAGGCCGCCCGCCGACTCACCGCCGAGCTGCACAACACCGGCGGAACCCTCCAGGACCGCTCGCAGCGTGACAGCTCGGTAGCGATGTACGCCGATCAGGTCGAACAGTTCTCCGCCGTGGAGAACGGGCTCTGCTTCGGCCGCCTCGACGGCGACGACGACTCCCGCCGCTACATCGGCCGGATCGGCATCTTCGACACCACCGGTGACTACGACCCGCTGCTGATGGACTGGCGCGCCCCCGCCGCTCGACCGTTCTACCTCGCCACCGCCGCCAACCCGCAGGGCGTACGCCGTCGCCGGCACCTGCGTACCCGCCAGCGCAAGGTGACCGGGCTCAACGACGAGGTGCTCGACATCGACAGCGCCTCCCCCGGCGCCCACGAGGAGCTGACCGGTGAGGCGTCGCTGCTCGCCGCGCTCAACGCCGGCCGCACCGGCCGGATGCGCGACATCGTCGAGACCATCCAGGCCGAACAGGACGAGATCATCCGCGCGGAACTCCCGGGCGTCATGGTGGTCCAGGGCGGCCCCGGCACCGGCAAGACCGCTGTCGCGCTGCACCGGGCGGCGTACCTGCTCTACACGCACCGCCGCGAACTCTCCAGCCGGGGCGTGCTGCTGGTCGGGCCGAACGCGACCTTCCTGCGGTACATCTCCCAGGTGCTGCCGACACTGGCCGAGACCGGTGTGTTGCTGCGTACCCAGGGTGATCTCTTTCCCGGGGTGAGCGCCCAACGGTCCGAGCCGGCCAAGACCGCGGCGCTCAAGGGCCGGGCGGTGCTGGCCGAGGTGTTGGCGCTGGCCGTGCGGGACCGGCAGTGGGTGCCCGACGAGCCACTGGAGATCGAGGTCGAGCGGGAGACGCTGACCCTCGACCCGGAGATCGTGCGCGCCGCCCGCGACCGGGTCCGCCGCACCGACCGACCGCACAACCTGGCCCGCGCGCTGTTCGACGTGGAGATCGTGCACGCGCTCGCCGAGCAGGTGGCCGAACGGATCGGCGCCGACCCGCTCGGCGGGGACAACCTCCTCGACGAGGCGGACCGGGCCGAGATCCGGCGGGAACTGCGCGAGGAGCCGGAGATCCGGGCCGCCCTCGACCAGCTGTGGCCGGTGCTCACACCGCAGCGGCTGCTCGCCGACCTGTACGCCGACCCGGACCGGATCGCCGCCGCCGCGCCGATGCTCACCGCCGACGAACGGGCGCTGCTGCGGCGCGAGCGCGGTGGCTGGACCCCCGCCGACGTTCCGCTGCTCGACGAGGCCGCCGAACTGCTCGGCGAGGACGAACGTGCCGCCGCCGCCCGGCGGGACCGCATCCGGATGATGGAACGGGAGTACGCCGAGGGCGTGCTCGAGATCGCCAGGGGTTCCCGCTCGATCGACGTCGAGGACGAGGCCGAGGGCGGTGAGATCCTCGGCGTCACCGACCTGATCGACGCGGACCGGCTGTTGGAACGGCAGGAGGAGACCGACCGGCTGACCACCGCGCAGCGGGCCGCCGCCGACCGCACCTGGGCGTTCGGCCACGTGATCGTGGACGAGGCGCAGGAGTTGTCGCCGATGGCCTGGCGACTGCTGATGCGCCGCTGCCCGAGCCGGTCGATGACGATCGTCGGGGACGTCGCCCAGACCGGCGCGCTCAGCGGCACACCGTCCTGGGCGGACGCGCTCGCCCCGTACGTCGAGCAGCGGTGGCGGCTCACCGAGTTGACCGTCAGCTACCGCACCCCCGCCGAGATCATGGCGGTGGCCGCCGACGTACTGGCCGAGATCGACCCGGCGCTGCGGCCGCCTCGCTCGGTGCGGGAGAGCGGCGTACCCCCGTGGGACCGGACGGTGCCCGACGGGCGGTTGGCTGCGGAGCTGGTGGCCGAGGTGACCCGGGAGGCCGCCGGGCTGACCGAGGGTCGGCTCGGGGTGCTGGTGCCGGCCGGCCGGGTGGGCGAGTTGGGCGCGGCGGTGAACGCGGCCCTGCCGGAGGCCGCCGTCGGCGAGCATCCGGAGCTGGAGAGCCGGGTGGTGGTGCTGACCGTCGCGCAGGCCAAGGGGTTGGAGTTCGACTCGGTGCTGGTGGTCGACCCGGACCGGATGGTGGCCGAGTCCCCGCGCGGGCGCAGCGACCTGTACGTAGCCCTGACCCGCGCCACCCAACGCCTGGGAGTCCTCCGCCCAACCCCCACCCCCACCCCCGCCCTCTGAGTCGATCATGAGGTTGGCGTGGAC
>NZ_JARVKT010000051.1:0-29278 GCF_029809455.1 Micromonospora sp. DH14
CACCGCTGCGCGGTGGGCGGGACGGCCGGGCCACCAGGGTCGGAAGGAGGTGGACCGGTGAGTTCGAAGGACTGGATCGAGAAGGACTTCTACGCCGTGCTCGGCGTGGACAAGGCCGCCTCCGCGGATGACATCAAGAAGGCGTACCGCAAGGTGGCCCGGGAGTCGCACCCGGACCACAACCCGGGCGACCCGAAGGCCGAGGAGCGGTTCAAGGCCGCGTCCGAGGCGTACAACGTGCTGTCGGACAGCGGCCGCCGCCGCGAGTACGACGAGATGCGCTCGCTCTTCGGCTCGGGCGCGTTCCGGCGCAACGCCCGGGGTGGTGGCCAGCCGGGTGGCATGCCGTTCGACGTCTCCGACATGTTTGGTGGCGGCGGAGGCGGCGATCGCCGCTTCGGAGGCGCCGGCTTCCAGGACCTGTTCAGCTCGATCTTCAGCGGCGGTCAGGCCGGTGGGCAGGCCGCGCCCCGCGGTCCGGCCCGTGGTCGGGACGTGGAGACCGAGGTGGCGCTGGACTTCGGCGACGCGGTGCGCGGGGTGACGCTGCCCCTGACGCTGCGCGCGCCGGGGGTCTGCGACACCTGCCACGGCAACGGGGCCAAGCCCGGCACCCAGCCGCAGACCTGTCCGGTCTGTCATGGTGCCGGGGTGACCACCCGCAACCAGGGGTCGTTCAGCTTCTCCGAGCCGTGCCGGAACTGCCAGGGCGTCGGCACCGTGGTCGAGGAGAAGTGCCCGGAGTGCCACGGCAGCGGCGGTGTCACCAAGACCCGCACCATGAACGTGCGCTTCCCGGCCGGGGTGGCCGACGGTCAACGCATCCGGCTGGCCGGGCGCGGCGAGCCGGGCGAGCGCGGCGGTCCGGCCGGTGACCTCTTCGTGCACGTCAAGGTTCGGCCGGACGAGTTGTTCGGGCGTACCGGAGACGACCTGACGCTGAGCGTTCCGGTGACCTTCGCGGAGGCCGTGCTCGGCACGGACCTGCGGGTGCCCACGCTCGACGGCGCGGTGACCCTGCGGGTTCCGCCGGGGACGCCGAGCGGGCGGGTGCTGCGGGCCCGGGGCAAGGGTGTGGTCCGCCGTGATGGGCAGGCCGGTGACCTGCTGGTGACGTTGGACGTGGTGGTGCCGGCCCGGTTGTCCGACGAGGCGCGCACGGCGCTGGAGTCGTTCGCCGAGCAGACTCCGCCGGCGGCCCGGGAACATCTCGACGCACGGGTGCGTCGAGTCAGTTAGTCCGGTGGAGGGGACGCGGAGGTGAGCGGGATGTCGGGCGAGTTCCTCGGTTCGGGCGACCCTGCCTACGAGGCCAAGGTGCTGATGATCTCGGTGGCGGCGCGGATGGCGGGGATGCACCCGCAGACGCTGCGCCAGTACGACCGACTGGGGCTGGTACAGCCCGGTCGGGCGGCCGGCGGCGGGCGTCGTTACAGCGTCCGCGACGTGGTGCTGCTGCGCGAGGTGCAGCGGCTCAGTCAGGACGACGGGATCAACCTGGCCGGCGTCAAGCGGATCATCGGGCTGGAGCGGCTGCTGGAGCAGGCGCAGCAGCGGGTGGCCCGGCTGGAGGCGGAGCTGGACGCCGCGTACCGCCGGGTGGCCGAGCTGGAGTCGCTGGCCCGCTTCCCGGGCCGGGATCTGGTGCCGACCAACCGCACCTCCACCGCCCTGGTGGTGTGGCGCCCCCGTCGCACGCCCGATCGCTGACCTGCCGCTCACCCGGAGCTGACTGCCCGGCCCGGACCGCGCTGGATTTCCCGGCGCGGGCCGGGCCGCTTCGGTTAGCCTGTCGATAAGGGTTCAATCGTCTTAAATCGGACCCACCGGCATGGCGAGGGGGAGCGATGGCGGAGCCGGCGAAGAAGATGGCCCAGCAGACGGAGGACCGGTTGGAGGACCTGGCCGAGACCGTCCGCAAGAAGTTCGACAAGGTCACCGAGGGGACCTACCGGGACCGGATCATCGCGGGCCGGTTCGCCGAAGACGGCGAGCGCGGCGGCGAACCGGGCCGAGCCGAGCCGGAACGCAAGCAGGACTGACCGGTGACCGACGTGCGGGCCGGGACCCACGGGGGGTCCCGGCCCGTTCGCCGTCGAGTGCGGGCCGGGGCGCGGGGATTCCGCGCGGAGGTCCCGGGCCGTTCGCCGCGGGGGCGCAGCGGCGGGTGTCCTACACCGAGCCTTTGGAGCTGAATCGTTTACGACATCACGCTGTGGTCCGTACCTGTCACGTCCGGGACCCCAACCCGTGAATCGTTTGCGACATCAGCTCCACAGCGGCGCAGGAACCAACATCCCGCTGCCCCGACCGCTGGCGATCAGCCCGCTCTCAGCCGAGGCGGCGGTTTTCGCGGACCAGGCCGCCCTCGCACCAGTCCCGGTAGACGAAGAGATCCGGTCGGGCCAACAGCACCCGCCCGTTGTGCGCCCAGATCTTCATCAGCTCGTCGCCGTCCCGCTCGGCCTGTTCGACGAGCTTGCGGAAACGGCGCTTCGGGTGGGCGCGGAAATTCGTCCGGATGCCGTCGGCCGCGTAGATGTACAGGCAGTGCAGCGCGAAACGCCGGGCCGGGCAGGTCGGATCCATCGCTAACTCGAAGAGCGTCAACACCAGTCGGTCGCCGGAGACCAGCAGGTCCCAGTCGGGTGGCATCGAGGCCAACGGCACCGAATCGGGCTTGTACGCCCAAGCTCGCAACTCCGCCGGAGTCGGATCGACGGGGTTGGCGAAGCCGTGGAACGTCGATTCCTGCACGCTCACCGGCCAACCTTCCGCTCTCGCCCGCGTTTGGCAACGCTGCCTGCGGACCCTGGCTGCTGCGGCGAAACGGTAACCCGGCCACGCTTTGCTGCGGTAGCCCCCATGAGGAGCAATTCCGCAACCGTTGGCGGGAGGGGCTTTACGCCCCTCCCGGTGGCCGTCCCGCAGGGTTCAGGTGGTGCTCAGTGCAGTGGGTCGGGGACCGGTGTCGACTCCCGCCGCTGGGCCGCCGCCCGGGTGCGCAACCACCGCTTGAACCACGGGAAGTCAGGCAGTCGGGCCAGAATCGGTCCGGTCACCACGGTGATCAGGACGTACGTCGCGGCCAGCGCCGCCAACCGTGGCTCGACGCTCCCGGCGGCCACCGCGAGCCCGGCGATGACGATGGAGAACTCGCCTCGGGGCACGAGTGCCAGGCCGGTCCGCCATCGACCGGGTTCCGCGATACCGACGCGGCGGGCGGCGAGGTAACCGGTGAGCGTCTTCGTCCCCATGGTGACCACGGCCAGGGCGAGTGCCGGCAGCAGGACCGGCGGGATGTCCTGCGGGTCGGTGGTCAGGCCGAAGAAGACGAAGAACACCGCGGCGAACAGGTCCCGCAGGGGCGAGAGCAGTTCGGTGGCGTGGTGCGCCACCGGGCCGGAGAGGGCGATGCCGACCAGGAACGCGCCGACCGCCGCCGACACCTGGAGCGACGCGGCGATGCCGGCGATCAGCAGGGTCAGACCGAGTACGCCCAGAAGCAGCGCCTCCGGGTCCTTCGCCGACAGGGCGGAGGAGATGAGGTGGCCGTAGCGGATGGCGAGGACCAGCACGAGCAGGACGGTGCCCACCGCGACGGTGAGCGCGATCCCGCCGCCGAGCAGGCCGGTGCCGGCCAGGACGGCGGTGACGAGCGGCAGGTAGAGGGCCATCGCCAGGTCCTCGATGACGAGGACCGAGAGGATCACCGGGGTTTCCCGGTTACCGAGCCGGCCCAGGTCGGCGAGGACCTTGGCGATCACGCCGGAGGAGGAGACCCAGGTGATGCCGCCGAGTACCAGGGCGGCGACCCAGTCCCAGCCGAGCAGCAGGGCGAACCCCGCGCCGGGCAGCGCGTTGAGGACGCCGTCGATCAGCCCAGCCGGCGCTGCCGAGCGCAGGTTGCCGACGAGTTCGTTGGCCGAGTATTCCAGGCCGAGCATCACCAGCAGCAGGATGACGCCGATCTCGGCGCCAACGGCGAAGAACTCCTCGCTGGCGTCGAGCGGCAGCAGCCCGCCGTGCCCGAACGCCAGCCCGGCGAGCAGGTAGAGGGGGATGGGAGAGAGGCCGAAGCGCCGGCTGAGCCGGCTGAGGAGCCCAAGCAGCAGCAGCAGCGCACCGACTTCGATGAGCAGCGTGGTGAAATCGTGCATCCGCCTCAGCCGTCCGGGTCACTGTCGGCGAGGATGGCGGACACGCCGTCGAGACCCCTGCGGGTCCCGACAACGACCACCACGTCGCCGGCCGCGAAGCGGAAGGAGGGGAGTGGCGAAACGATCACTTCGCCTTCGCGCAGCACTGCCACGATGGAGGCGCTGGTGCGGGTACGCGCCTTGGTGTCGCCGAGCTTCCGGTTGACATACGGCGACCCGGCCGTGATGGCGATCTGCTCGGTGAGCAGACCGGCGGCCTGCTCGCGGAGCCCGGAGAGCTGACCGAGCATCAGCGACGCACCGAGAATGTCGGCCAGTGCCTCGGCCTCGTCGTCGGTCAGCGGAATGTCCGACTGACAGGCGTCGGGGTCGTCGGGGTCGTAGAGGACGAGATCACGGCGGCCATTGCGGTGGGAGACAACGCCCAGGCGGCGTCCGGACTCCGTCACCAGATCGTGACGTACCCCGATCCCGGGTAAGGCGGTCTGCTCGACACGTACTCGCACTCACCCAGGCTACCGCTTCGTGAACAGAAGACAGATCTTGGAGGGAGCAGGCCCAACCGTGGGTGATCGACTCGGTCTTCACGATGTCGGGGTGTCCGGACAGCCCGGACACCCCGACCCTCAGCCAATCGAGTCGATCAATTCGGTCGGCGGAGGCTGGCGAAGAACTCGCTGATGTCGGTGACCAGCACCTCGGTGGCCTGGTGGGCCGCGTAGTGGCCGCCGACGTCACCCCGACCGGCGACGTCGGTCCCGTACGCCGTCCACCGGACGATGGTCGCGTGGTCCCGTTCGGCGAAGCGGCGGATGGACTGGAAGTCGCCGGGGAACATGGCCAGCGCGGTCGGAGCGGTGGTCGGCCCGGCCGGCGGTTCGCCGGCGTGCGCGTCCTCCCAGTAGAGCCGGATCGCCGAGGCGGCGGTGCCGGTGAACCAGTAGAGCGCCACGTTGGCCAGGATGAAGTCGGCATCCAGGCTCTCGTCGAAGAGCTGGGCGTTCCAGGCGAGCAGCCCCACCGGTGAGTCGGCCAGCCCGAACGCCAGAGTCTGCGGCTGCTGACTGTGCACCTGGTTGAAGGAGAACTTGTTCTCGTAGAACCACTGGAGGTGCCCGAGCGCCGCCTGGTCCGCCTCGGAGAGCCCGGCGAACTCGGCCGGGTCGCCGGAGGGGAACGAGAAGAGCTGGGTGACGTGTACGCCGAGC
Source organism: Micromonospora sp. DH14 (assembly GCF_029809455.1). NCBI lineage: Bacteria > Bacillati > Actinomycetota > Actinomycetes > Micromonosporales > Micromonosporaceae > Micromonospora > Micromonospora sp. DH14. The sequence continues at coordinate 5,369 of NZ_JARVKT010000051.1, forward strand.
ACCCGCTTCGGATCGACCCGGCCCAGCTCCGGCGCGATCATCGAACCGGCGTCGTTGCCGACCGCGCCGTAGCTGTCGTACCCCAGGCGGTTCATCAGCTCGGCCCAGGCGCGGGCGATGCGGAACCGGTTCCAGCCGGCGCTGCGGGTCGGGCCGGAGAAGCCGAAGCCGGGCAGCGACGGGATGACCACGTGGAAGGCCGGCGCGTCCGGGTCGGTGGGCTCGGTGAGCGGGGCGATCACCTCGAGGTATTCCAGCACCGATCCGGGCCAGCCGTGGGTGAGCACCAGCGCGGTGGCGTCCGGCCGGGACGAGCGGACGTGCAGGAAGTGGATCTGCTCGCCGTCGATCTCGGTGACGAACTGCGGGTGGGCGTTCAGGCGGGCCTCGACGGCGCGCCAGTCGAACTCACCCCGCCACCTGTCGACGAGGGCGCGGACCCGCTCGGTGCCCATCCCGTAGGAGTCGCCCGCGCCGGGCAGCTCGGCGGGCCAGGTGGTGCGGCCCAGCCGGGCGGCCAGGTCGTCGAGGGCGGTCTGCGGGATCTCGACGCGGAACGGGCGGATCGCGGTGTCGCTCATGCCGGAACTCCTTCGGAACGGAATGTTTCGTTCTGCATTCACAGTAGCAGAGCGGAACGATCCGTTCCACTGTTAGGCTGACGGCATGTCATCGACTTCCGGCAAGACGCTGGGCGGCCGCCGCGCCCAGGCCGCCCGCAACGACGAGGTCATCCTCGAAGCCGCCCGCGCCGTCTTCCTCGACGACCCGAAGGCTCCGATCGCCGCCGTCGCCGACCGCGCTGGCGTCGGCATCAGCGCGCTCTACCGGCGGTACGCGGGCAAGGAGGACCTGCTGCGTCAGCTCTGCCACGACGGGCTGCGCCGGTACGTCGCAGAGGCCGAGACCGCCCTCGCCCAGCCGGACGACTGGGCCGCGTTCACCGGCTTCCTCGGCCGGATCGTCGACGCCGACGTGCACTCGCTCACCGTCCACCTGGCCGGCACCTTCACCCCGACCGAGGAGATGGGGCGGGACGCGGTGCGCGCCGGTGAGCTGGCCAGCGCCCTGGTCGACCGGGCGCGCGCCAGTGGACGGTTGCGCCCCGACGCGGTCGTCCAGGATCTGGGGTTGCTGTTGGAGGCGTGCGCCGCGGTGCGCGTACCCGATCCGGAGCGGACCCGCCAACTGCGCCGCCGGCAGCTCGCGGTCCTGCTGGCCGGCCTGTCGGCGGTGCCGGACGCGGACCCGCTGCCCGGCCCGCCGCCGGCGGCCGGCGAGTTCGACTGGCGGTGGCGGCGCCGGGAGTGATGGGCGTCACGCGCTAAGGTTGAGCGGAATACGCTCAACTCTGGTTGTGTCCAATCCAGTGGACAACGCCGATCCGGGGGAGCCCATGAACACCGAAAGACTCACCACCAAGAGCCGGGAAACCATCACGGGCGCCGTCGCGCTGGCCAACCAGCGTGGTCACGCCACCGTGGAACCCTGGCACCTGCTCCTGTCACTCCTGGACACCGACGGTTCGACAGCCACCGGTCTGCTGCGCGCCGTCGGGGCCGACCCGACCGAGCTGCGCCAGACCGCCCAGCGCTCGGTCGACAACCTGCCGGCCGCCCGAGGCTCCAGCATCGCCGAGCCGACGTTGGCTCGGGAGTTCGTCAACGCCATCGGCGCCGCCGAGCAGATCGCCCGGCCGTTGGGCGACGAGTACACCTCCACCGAGCACCTGCTCGCCGGCCTGGCCCGGGTGGGCGGGGCCGTGTCCGGCGCGCTGAAGACGGTCGGCGCCACCGAGGAGGCCCTGGTCGCCGCCTTCCCGACCGTTCGCGGTGGGGACCGTCGGGTCACCACAGCCGACCCCGAACAGACCTACCAGGCCCTGACCAAGTACGGCGTCGACCTCACCGCCAGCGCCCGGGACGGCAAGATCGACCCGGTCATCGGGCGGGACTCCGAGATCCGTCGGGTCATCCAGGTGCTCTCCCGACGTACCAAGAACAACCCGGTGCTGATCGGCGAGCCCGGCGTCGGCAAGACCGCGATCGTCGAGGGCCTGGCCCAGCGGATCGTCACCGGCGACGTGCCCGAGTCGCTGCGCGACAAGAAGCTGATCTCGCTGGATCTCGGCGCGATGGTCGCCGGCGCGCAGTACCGCGGTCAGTTCGAGGAGCGGCTGAAGTCCGTCCTGGAGGAGATCAAGAATTCCAACGGGCAGGTCATCACGTTCCTCGACGAGCTGCACACAGTCGTCGGCGCCGGCAAGGGCGAGGGCTCGATGGACGCCGGCAACATGCTCAAGCCGATGCTGGCCCGTGGTGAGCTGCGGATGGTGGGCGCGACCACGCTTGACGAGTACCGCGAGCACATCGAGAAGGACCCGGCCCTGGAGCGCCGCTTCCAGCCGGTGCTGGTCGGTGAGCCGACCATCGAGGACACCATCGGCATCCTGCGCGGGCTCAAGGAGCGCTACGAGGTGCACCACGGCGTACGGATCACCGACGCCGCGCTGGTCGCCGCCGCGACCCTGTCCGACCGCTACATCACCGACCGGTTCCTGCCCGACAAGGCGATCGACCTGGTCGACGAGTCCGCGTCCCGGCTCCGGATGGAGATCGACTCCCGGCCGGTCGAGGTGGACGAGATCGAGCGGGCGGTCCGCCGGCTGGAGATCGAGGAGATGGCCCTGGCCAAGGAGCCGGACGCCGCCTCCGCCGAGCGGTTGGAGCGACTGCGCAAGGAGCTGGCCGACAAGCGCGAGCAGCTCACAGTGCTCTCCGAGCGCTGGCAGACGGAGAAGAGCCACATCACCAAGCTCTCCACCGCCAAGGAGGAGCTGGAACGCCTCGGCGGTGAGGCCGAGCGGGCCGAGCGGGACGGCGAGTTGGAACGCGCGGCCGAGCTGCGCTACGGCCGGATCCCCGCCCTGAAGGTCGAGCTGAAGCAGGCCGAGGAGGAGCTGGCCCAGCTCCAGGCCGACGGCGCGATGCTCAAGGAGGAGGTCGGCGCGGACGACATCGCCGCTGTGGTCGCCTCCTGGACCGGCATCCCCGCCGGCCGCCTGCTGGAGGGTGAGACGGCCAAGCTGCTGCGGATGGAGGAGTCGCTGGGTGGCCGGGTGGTCGGCCAGGGCGAAGCGGTCGGCGCGGTCTCCGACGCGGTACGCCGTGCCCGGGCCGGCATCGCCGACCCCGATCGCCCGACCGGCAGCTTCCTCTTCCTCGGCCCCACCGGCGTCGGCAAGACGGAGCTGGCCAAGGCCCTCGCCGAGTTCCTCTTCGACGACGAGCGGGCGATGGTCCGCATCGACATGAGCGAGTACGGCGAGAAGCACTCGGTCGCGCGCCTGGTGGGTGCGCCGCCTGGCTACGTCGGCTACAACGAAGGTGGTCAGCTCACCGAGGCGGTACGCCGACGGCCGTACTCGGTGGTGCTGCTGGACGAGGTGGAGAAGGCCCACCCGGACGTCTTCGACGTGCTGCTCCAGGTGCTCGACGACGGGCGGCTCACCGACGGCCAGGGCCGCACTGTCGACTTCCGCAACGCGATCCTGATCCTCACGTCCAACCTCGGATCGTCGGTGATCAGCGATCTGACGCTCGCCGACGAGCAGCGCCGGGAGGGTGTGCTGGCCGTGGTCCGGTCGCACTTCAAGCCGGAGTTCCTCAACCGGCTGGACGACATCGTGGTCTTCGCCTCGCTGCGCGGGGACGACCTGCGCTCCATCGTCGACATCCAGTTGGACCGGATGCGGCGGCGGTTGGCCGACCGCAGGTTGGGCCTGGAGGTCACCGATGCCGCCCGGGACTGGCTGGCCGAGCACGGCTACGACCCGATCTACGGCGCCCGTCCGCTGCGCCGCCTGGTGCAGAGCGCGATCGGCGACCAGCTGGCGAAGGCGCTCCTGTCCGGCCAGATCCGCGACGGCGAAACGGTAAAGGTCGACCGCACCCCCGAAGCCGGAACCCTCGAGGTAACCGCCGCCTGACACGCGACCCATCGACGTTGATCATGAAGTTGTTGCCCGACAGCTCGGCGTGTCGGGACAATAACTTCATGATCAACGGGGTCAACGTGGGCTGGGCGGGGAAAAGGTGGGGGCATGTTTGGTATCGGCAAGAAGTGGGAGCGCGAACTGGAGTCGGCCGCCGACACGTTGGTCACGGCTGACACCCTCGCCTTTGGTGGGGTCGGTATCGCCGGCACGTTGTTGCCGGTGACCGAGGCGTACGAGCGGGTGTCGGCGGCCCTCGACGACCACCCCGAGGAGGTCCGCCGCCAACTCGACCGGGTGCTTGCCAGCGGCACACCCGCCGGCCGGGCGTACGCGGCCACGCTGCTGGAGCGCGTCGACCCGGCGGCGGCCCGAGCGGCCTGGACGTCGCTGCGGGACGACCCGAGCGAGTTCACCACCTTCGTCGGCTGCGTGATGGACCGCGAAACCCTGGGCGCCTACGCCAGCCGGCGGCTCGCCGCAGCCTGAGCCATGCGCACCAGGCGGCGCCACCGGTGCCGTCGGTAGCTGAGCTGTCGGTCACGGTACGGGTCCCGCTGGTGCCGAAGGTTGTTACCGTCTGCGCCGACGAACCTGGGGAGGTAGTCGGGTGAACGCGCTGGTGACGTACCTGGCGGCGGCGCTTGCCGTACTCGTGGTGATCGTGCTCCTGTTCGTCGCGCGGGCCCGCCGGACAACCCGGCCCGGTGGCCTGCCACCGTCCGGCCGGTCAGCAGGTGGCCCGGCACAGCCGCCGCGCGGTGGCCCGCTCCGCCTGGCCCCCGGCGACCGCGTGCGGATCCGCGAGCAGGAGTACGCGGTGAGCGCCACGATCCGCCTGGTCGAGGGCGACTGGAGCTGGGTGCAACACCTGCTCGACGACGGCTCCGGCACCCGCCACCGGCTCTCCGTGGAGAACGGCCCCGAACTCGAGCTGGTTTTCTGGACGACCCAACCGGGCGCCACCGTCACACCGGGCGCCCCGACCATCGAACTCGGCGGGCGGCGCTTCACCTGGGCCGAGACCGGGCAGGCGCGGTACACCGCCACCGGAGAGACCGAGCTCCCGTCGACCGGCACCATGCGCTACCACGACTACCAGTCCGGTGGCGCCGCGCGGCTCTCCTTCGAGGCGTACGGCGAAGAGGGCTGGCGGGTTTCCCGCGGTAATTTGCTCGATCCCGCCGACCTGACGATCCACCCCACACCTGAGCTTCGCTGAGCTGGACCGGGTGGGCGCGCCCGGCTCGTCGCGACATGCCGAACTGGCCGGTTGTCGATACGGTGTGGGCGCGATCTTAGGGAAGGAGAATCGTGGTCGATTCCCAGCGCACACCGGCCCGTCAGCGGCCATCCATTGTGTCGATTTCCAGCTACCTGCTCTTCCTGTTCCTGGCACTCCAGGTGATCAGCCTGATCATCACGCTCAGCACCTTCGGCAAGACGCGGGACGCGATTCGTGACGCGTATGCGGACAGCACCGCCGAGGGCGCCGACCAGGTGGCCGACGTCTTCGCCGTGATCGGCATCGGCGGCAGCGTCGTGCTGCTGCTGCTCGCGGTCGTGTTGGGCGTGCTGGCCCTCTTCAACAACCAGGGCCGCAACGGCGCCCGGATCACCACCTGGATCGTCGGCGGCATCATGGTCTGCTGCGTCGGCGGTGGCCTGCTCAGCAACGCGGCCGGCGGTCTCGGCGCCGGTGGCGGGACCGGCGGCGACGGGCCCAGCCCCGAGGAGATCCAGCGCCGCCTGGAGGAGGCCCTGCCCTCCTGGGCCACCCCGGTCAGCCTCCTGCTCAGCGTGCTCAGCCTGATCGCGCTGCTCACCGCGCTGATCCTGCTGGCGCTGCCGAAGGCGAACGAGTTCTTCCGCAAGCCCACCGCGGCCTGGGAGCCGCCAACCCCGGGTGCCAGCTACCCGGGCTACCCGCAGGCAACGGGTCAGCCCGGCTACCCGCAGGCCTCCGGCGAGCCGGGCTATCCGTCGAGTGGGGAGCCGAGCTACCCGCCGCCGGCAGCGGACCGGCCGGATGCGACGCCGCCCACGGACCGGCCGGACGACACGCCGCCCACGGACCGGCCCGGGTCGACCCCGCCGTCGACGAGCTGACGGCTCGATAAGCACGACGCCGACGATCCCTCCGAGTAGGTTGCAACCCGACGCCTACCGGAGGGATTCGTCGTGTCGTACCCGGATTCGCCACCGGCCCGCCGGCCCGCCGCCGTCCTGTCGGCCGCGTCCGTGCTGTTGGTGATGGCGGTCGCCGCGCTCGCGCACGCCGTGGTCGACCTGGTGGTGCTGGGCGCGACGGTCGACGCGTTCCGTTCCGCCGCCGGCAACACGTCGGCGAGCCCGGAGCAGATCGACGACGTGGTGACCCTGCTCCGCGCCTCCATGGTGCTGTCGGCGGTGGTGGCGGTGCTCTCCGCGCCGCTGCTCGCCGGCCTGGCCCTCGGGCTGCTGGCCGGTCGCAACGGCGTGCGGGTGGCGACCTGGGTGGTCAGCGGGCTCGGCCTGCTCGCCGGCTGTTGCAGCGTGGCGGTGGTCGTCGGCGAACGGGCCGCGCCACTGCGACTGGGCTCGGGCGAGCAGGCTCTCGCCGAGTTGCTGGGCCTTTTCGGCGACTCGTACCCGTCCTGGTGGATTCCGCTCAACGCCGGGCTTTCCGTCGCACAGGGGCTCGGTTACCTTGTAGTAGCTACGCTGCTGGCGCTGCCCGCCGCGCACAACTGGTTCGGCCGCCACCGCTCGGCCACGCCAACCGCACCGCCCACGTTCACGCCCGCCCCGCACCAGCCCGCGCCCCCGTTCCCGCCCAGGTGAGGACCGTTACGTGACGCTCGACCCCACCACCGCCGAGCGCCGAGCCCTGATCACCGGGGCCACCGCCGGCATCGGCGCGGCGTTCACCCGGCGACTGGCCGCCGACGGCTGGCACCTGGTGCTGGTTGCCCGCGACGAGGCGCGGTTGACCGAGCTGGCCACCGAGTTGGGTTCCGCGTACGGCCGCGAGGTGGAGACGATCCCGGCGGATCTGTCCACCGACGACGGATGCGCGACGGTGGAGCGGCGGCTCGCCGAGGGCAGCCCGGTGCACCTGCTGGTCAACAATGCGGGCATCAGTCTGAACAAACCGTTCCTGCGTTCCACGGCCGAGGACGAGGCACGACTGTTGCGCCTCAACGTGCACGCGGTCATGCGGTTGACCCTCGCGGCAGTGCGACCGATGACCGAACGACGAAATGGGGCAGTGATAAATGTCTCTTCGGTCGCCGGTTTCGGTACGGCCATGCCCGGCTCGACCTACTCGGCCAGCAAGGCGTGGGTGACCAACTTCAGCGAGTCCGTCGGCCAGTCGACGCGGCCGTTCGGCGTTCAGGTGATGGCTCTCTGCCCCGGCTACACCCGCACGGAATTCCACCAGCGGGCCGGCATCAACATGTCCAAGACGCCGGAGTGGCTGTGGCTGCGAGCCGAGGATGTGGTCGACGAAGCCCTGCGTGACCTGCGCAAAGGCAAGATGGTCAGCATCCCGGCGTGGAAGTACAAGGTGGTCGTCGCCGGTATGCGACACGCGCCGCGCCGACTGCTCCAGGCGGTCGCCCGGGACACCCGCGGCCGGATCGGTCGCGACGAGCGCTGAGCTTCGACGGGCCCGTCGGCCCCGAGCCGGCGGTGGTACGGCGTTGGCGCGCCGCTGTCGGACCAGTCGCTGAGCGTAGTCGAACATCGCCAGTCATCGGTTCCCCCCGGGGCTGATCAGGGTGGACCCCGCACACGGCGTTCAGAGTTGCGCAGTAACCTCTATCGCCATGGGGGACCACGACGACCTGCGTAAATTCATTACCGACCTGGCTGTGGTCCATGGCCGGGTCGTGCTCTCGTCGGGGCGCGAGGCAGACTGGTACGTGGATCTGCGGCGCGTCACGCTCCATCACCGGGCCGCTCCTCTGGTCGGCCGGGTGTTGCTGGACCTCACCGCCGACTGGGAGTTCGACGCGGTCGGGGGCCTCACCCTTGGTGCGGACCCGGTCGCCCTCTCGATGCTGCACGCCGCCGCTCCGACCGGCCGGGCCCTGGACGCCTTTGTGGTGCGCAAGGCGGGCAAGGCCCACGGTCTTCAGCGGCGGATCGAGGGGCCCGACGTGGCCGGCCGCCGCGTGTTGGCGGTGGAGGACACCTCCACGACGGGCGGAAGTGTTTTGACCGCTGTCGAGGCGCTTCGCGAGGCCGGGGCGGAAGTCGTGGGTGTGGTGGTTATTGTTGATCGAGGCGCCGGCGACGCGGTGCGAGCCGCCGGATTGCCGTACCGGGCGGCCTATACGTTGGCTGACCTCGGCCTTGTGGCGTAAAAGTCTGCCGATTCGGATCTGCTGATATGCAGGCGGATCGATGCTGCTGGTGGAAGGATGGAATACGTGGGAACTGCGTTGGCCGAAATGACTATGCCTCAGATCTCGCCGCTAAACGGCGAGCCGATCGAACGTGCCGATGCCGAGCGTCTGGCCGGGGTCCTCAAGGCCCTTGCTGACCCTGCTCGGTTGCGGCTGCTCAGCCTGATCCAGTCGGCCCCCGAGGGCGAGGCGTGCGTCTGTGACCTGACCGCACCGCTCGGCCTCTCCCAGCCGACGGTCAGTCATCACCTGCGTATCCTCACCGAGGCCGGCTTGTTGCAGCGGGAGAAGCGCGGTGTCTGGGCGTACTACAGCCTGGTCCCGAGTGCGATCGCGACGATCGCCGACCTGCTGACCCCGCCGCGTAAGCGAGCCACCAAGAAGGCTCGCTGACGTAGGCATCACACGCCGTCCCGAGCCGGGGCGGCGTCCGGTGGCGAGCCAGGGGTGGCGCCACCGGTGGTTGACACCTGCTCGTCCCCGGTCGCACCGCCGGAGGCCGGGTTCGACACGCTGACGGCCGACCCCCTCGCCAGGGGGCCGGCCGTCGTCGTACCCCTCAACGGTCCTGACCGTGCTCCGGGCGCTGCTGGCCGTGCGGGTGCCGGTCGTGGTCGAACGCCTCGCGGGCCGCCTCCACCGCTCCGGCGGCACTTGCCGCCGCGACCATCGCGACCGCCTCGCCGCGCTTGCGAGCCCGCCGGTCGCGAAGGAACTCGAAGAAGATCGGCAGCACCGAGATCAGGATGATCAGGGCGACCACCGGCAGGATGTAGTGGTCGATCTTGTCGCCGATGGCCTGGTAGATCTGCTCGGCCAGCAGGTAGCCGATCAGCAGGATGCCGTCCACCCAGAGCACCGCGCCGACGATGTTCCACAGCAGGAACTTCTTGGCCGGCATGCCGAGCGCGCCCGCGACCGGGTTGAGGAACGTCCGGACGATCGGAATGAAGCGCGCCAGCACCACCGCCTTCGCCGGGCCGAACTTTTCGAAGTAGTACTCGGCCTTCTCCACGTACTCCTTCTTGAAGAGCCGCGAGTTCGGCCGTTCGAACATCGGCCGGCCGTACCGCGCGCCGAGCCAGTGCCCCAGCTGGGCGCCGACGATCGCGCAGATCGGGCCACCGATCAGCAGGCCGGCAAGGGAGAGGCGGGTGCCGTCGCCGAAGATCGCGTCCGCGACCGGTGACGAGGCGACCCCGGCGAGGAACAGCAGCGAGTCACCCGGGAAGAAGAAGCCCACCAGCAGGCCGGTCTCGGCGAAGAGGATCACCCACACGCCGATCAGCCCGAAGGTCTGCAACAGATCCTTGGGATCGAGCGGGTTCAGGGCGACGCTCTCCACGAGAGCGCGGGTCTTCTCAGCTGTGTCCACGGCCACAAAGGGTACCGAAGCCCGGGGCCCCGGCCGCGCCGGACCGGCCCCTCACCACCCGCCCGCGCCGTCCGGCCCAACGGCAGCGTCCCGGCGTCGTGGGGTGCAACGGCAGCGTCCCGGCGTCGTGGGGTGCAACGACGGTGCCCCGCCGACCGTGGTGGTCGACGGGGCACCGGTGCCGCGGGGTGGATCAGGCGACGAAGCGGGTCCGGCGGCGCTTGGCCACCAGGTAGCCGCCGACGCCGGCGGCGAGCAGCAGCGCGCCGAGGCCGGCGATGAGGCCGGTGGACTGGCCGGTGATCGGCAGCGAGCCGCCGTCGCCGTCGCCGTCGCCACCGCCCGTGCCGCCGGCCGCGTTCACCAGGATCTTGGCGACGTCGTTGGCCGGGTTCAGGTCCTTGATCTCTTTCTCCTCGTGCCCGGTGCGCAGCTTGACCTCACCGGCCTGGCCGCCGGCCTGGTCGATCCGCACCTGGAACTCGTAGTCGACCTTCTGGCCCTTCTTGATCGAGCCGTCCGTGAAGCACCGGTAGACCCGGGCTCCGGGCTTGCCCGGCTGCCACTCGTCGTCCTCGGAGTCGAAGCAGTTCTCCGAAGCGCGGACGGCGGTGACACCCTTCGGCAGGGTGACAGTGGTGCCGATCCAGGGCGACTCGGTGCCACCCGTGTTGACGGCCGCCGGCCCGTTGTTGACGTAACCGACAGTGAGCGCGACGGTGGCGCCGACGTCACCGGTCACCGTCGCGCCGCGCGCGACCACATCGGCCCGCTGGTCGCCGGTCACCTGAAGGTCGACCCAGGTCGAGTTGTCGAACGGGTTGACGTCGGTCTGCCGGGAGCGCAGGCCCGCGGCCGGCTCGAGCTTCAGCTCACCCTCGGTGCCGTTCGGCCCGATCTTGGCCGGAAGCTCGGCCTCGGACCGGTACTCGTCCCAGTCAGCAGGCGTGAACCAGGTGGAGAACCCGCCGAAGTTGTTCGGTGCCCAACTGTCGGCGGGCACGGTGAACCCGAAGCTGTCGTCGAGGCGGAAGCTGCTGTTCTTACCGATGGTGGCGTCGAAGCGGCAGGCGAACGCGAAGTCGTGCAGCGGGCCCTCGGTGTACTCGCAGTTCTCGTAGCGCTTCGACGGCTGAAGACCGTCCGCGCCGACGACGTAGAGAACCGCGCCCTTCGCGGGCACCTCGCCCCGGTTCGTCACCTGGAACGGGGCCTTCAACGTGGCGCCGGGCGCGCCCTTGAGCTCCAGGATCTCGTTGGTGCTGAGGTCGACGCCCTCGCCGGTTTCCACTGTCGAGCTGTAGGAGGCCGATCCGGAGTTGTCGTCCGGCGTGACAGTGAAATTCAGCTCGCCCTTCTGGTCGGGCTTGGCGTCGGCCTTCGCGCGAACGACGAGGGAGACGAAGTTCAGGTACGAGCCGTCGTCGTCCTGGTCCTCGACCTTGCACGTCAGGATCGCGCCGGACTCGGTGCAGTTTTCCCCGCTGTCCTCGACGTCGGCGAAACCGTCAACCTTGCTCCGGTCCACCTTGATCGTGTAATTGCCGGGCTGCCGCTCCGTGACGAGCGAGAAGAGGGTGACCCACTTCTCGATGCCGCCGGGCGCGACGATCACGTTGTTGGCGTACAGGTCGAGATTCTCTGCCGATGCGGCGGAGGCTGGCGGTGCGGCGACAGCCGGGCTGGCGGAGGCGGCGACGAACGCGCCTGCGACGCCCAGCCCGGCGAGCCAACGCCGGGTGGAGTGGGTGAGCATGAGGGGGTTCCTCCAGTGGGGGATCAGGTGGAGCCTGCGGATCTTAAGGAATCGCTAAGGCTCACTGCACCCCGTGGAGCCGCCCATTGCGTAAGACGAGCCAAAAGGTTGATCAGAGTCACCGCAATGTTCGGTCGGTCCGCTCCCGTCATCTGTGACAGGAGCCCCCGGGAGGTGCAGTGACGTACGAGGAGTTCGCGGACACGCGGCTGGCCCCGCTGCTGCGGTATGCGGTGATGCTGACCGGTGACCCGCACCAGGCCCAGGACCTGGTTCAGGAAACCATGGTCCGGGTCCAGCTCAACTGGCGTCGGGTCGCCCGCGCGGACTCGCCGGAGCGGTACGTACGCCGGATGCTCACCAACCAGTACGTCGACTGGCGGCGCGGCTCGTGGGTCCGCCGGGTGCTGTTGCGCGGGGAGCCCGACGCGTCGCTGCCGGCGCTCACCGACCATGCCCAGTCCGCCGTGGACCGGGATCAGATCTGGTCCTGGCTGTCCCGGCTGCCCCGGCGGCAGCGGGCCGCTCTGGTGCTGCGCTACTACGAGGACCTGCCCGACATCGAGATCGCCGACATTCTCGGCTGTGCCGTCGGGACCGTTCGTTCGTCCATCTCCCGGGCCCTGGCGACGCTCCGGGCCGAGTACGTGGAGGCGTGACCATGATCGAGGATGACCTGCGTGCCGCGTTCGTTCGGCACGAACCGTTGACCCCGTCGACCGGCCCACTGCGGGCGGCGATCGACCGGGTGGCGGCCACCCGCCGTCGCCGCCGGCAGCGGTTCCAGGCCGCCGGTGTCACGCTCGCCCTGCTCGCCGCGCTCGGAGTCGGGGTGCCGCAACTGCGCCCCGACCGGCCGGTCGACGGCCCGTCGTTGTCCGGTCAACCGGCTGGCACACCGTCCGAGGCGCTGAACGTCCTGCTGCTCGGGGTCGACGGCTTCGGTGAGCAACCGTCGTACCGGTTGGCGGACTCCGTCCTGCTGGTGCACATCCCGGCCGACCGGAGCCGGCCGTACCTCATCTCGTTGCCGCGCGACCTGGGGGTGTCGATCCCTGGCCGGGGGGTCGACAAGCTCAACAGCGCGTTCTTCACCGGTGCCGGCGAGCCCCGGCCCGACCTGGACGCCGGCTACGACCTGACCCGCCGGGTGGTCGCCGACCTGACCGGGGTACGCGTCGACGCCGGTGCGGTGCTGACCTTCGCGGGGCTGCGCCGGATCACCGACGCGGTCGACGGGGTGCAGGTCTGCCTGCCGAAGGAGGTCAGGTCCTGGCACACCCGTCGGACCTTCCCGGCCGGCTGTCAGCGGCTCGACGGCGCTGCCTCGGTCGACCTGCTGCGGCAGCGGCGGGACCTGCCCGACGGCGCGTTCGACCGGGACCGTAACGCCCAGCGATACGTGGCCGGTCTGATCCGGGCGGTGTCCGCGAAGGACGTGCTGAGCAACCCGGTGCGGCTCGCCGGGCTGCTGTCGGCCCCCGGTAAGGGTCTGGCGGTCGACGACGACGGCCTGCCGCTGACCAGGCTGGTGGCGGTGCTACCCGAGATGGACAGCGTCGACCCGGTGGGGCTCAGTCTCCCGGTCGGCGAGCCGGTGGATGACCGTACGCTGCTGCCGCTGGACCCGAAGCTGGGCAAGGCGTTTCTCGCCGCGCTGGCCGAGGACCGGTTGGCGCAGTGGGTGGCCCAGCACCCGGAGCAAGTCAACCCCGTCCGATGACGGCGACGGCACCCCGCCGGCCAGGTACGGACGGCGGGGTGCCGGTCGGGCGAGCGGATTGGATCAGGCGACGAAGCGGCTGCTTCGGCGGCGGGCGATCAGGCAGCTGCCCGCACCGGTGACGAGCAGCAGGACGCCGAGGCCGGCGATCAGGTTGGTGGGTGTGCCGGTGATGGGCAGCGAACCGCCGCCGCCATCGCCGCCATCGCCGTCGTCCTGACCGCCGCCGCTCTGGGCCGCGTTGACCACGATGGTGGCCTTGTCGTTGGCCGGTTTGATGTCGGCCTTGAAGCCGCCACCGGCGGGGCATTCGCACGGCGCGTTGACCCGTACCGCGCCCCGGGCGTTGGGGATGACCTTGTCGATGCGCAGCCGGAACGCCATGGTGTAGGTCTTCCCGGCCACCAGGAGCATCTCCGACGCGCACAGGTACGTGCGGGTGCTGTCCTGCCGCAACCAGCAGTTCTTGGGGACCTCGACGGCGGAGGTGCCCGGCGGCAGCTCGACGTCGGTGTGGGTGGCGGCTTCGTACTCCTCGCTCACGTTGTCGAGCGTCGCCGGGCCGTTGTTCCGGAAGCCGACGGTTGCCGTGACGACGGTGCCGGCCGTGCCCTTGAGCGCGGCCCCGATCGCCGCGAGGTCGGTGCCGTTCGTGCCGGTGGCCTTGATGGTCCACCCGGTGTAGTCGTTGCCCGGGTTGACGTCGGTCTGGTCGGCCTGCCGGGTGGCGCCGGGTGCCTTGGCCAGGGTCAGTTTCGGGCCGCTGCCGGGGGTGGCCGCCCGTGCGCCGACTGCTTTCCGCACCTTGGTCAGGTCCTCGAAGTCGGCCACTGTCAGGAACTGGGCGTAGCCGGACTGGTTGGTGGGGGCGTAGGTGTCCCTGGCGAGTTCGAGGTTCAGCGTGGCGGCCAGCCCGGTGCCCACCGGGATCTCCTCGTCGAACTGACAGGAGACCAGGTGGTCGTCGGCGTAGCGGCAGTTGCTGAACCGGTTAGTGGTCCGGATCGAGTAGGCGAGGTCGAAGACCGCGACGAACCCCTCGACCGTCCGGTCGCCGGCGTTGGCCACGACCAGCGGCACCGAGAACTTCCCATCCGGCTTGGCCGAGGCGGTGGTGAACGGCCCGCCGGCAAGGTCGACGCCCTCGCCGACCCGGACGCGCGAGGTGTAGCTGCCGCTGCGCCCGCCGGCCGCCTGGAAACTGACCACGACGTCCCCGGAGTCACCGGGCTGCGCATCCTCGGTGAGGCCGATGCGCACCCGCTTGAGCCCGTTGCGGTAGGTCCCGCTGCCGAGCGGCGGCTCCTCGTGGAGGACGACGTCGAAGGGCTCCTCGCAGACGAGAACGCCCGGCTCCGGGGCGGTGCAGCGCTGGCCGTCGTCCTCGGAGACGACGGTGATCTTGTTGGCCAGGGAGCGGTATTCGTACCGTACGGAGACCTTGGACAGGGTCGTCGGCTCGTTGGCGTACAGGAGCAGGGCGCGGATGGCCGGCTCCGAACCGACGGCCAGTGTGGTGTCCTGGAAGTAGGGCGCGATCGGGGCCGCGGCGACGGCGGGGGCGGGTGCGGCAGCGACCAACGCGCCGGCGGCGCCGAGCCCGGTCAGCCAGCGGAGCCAGTGCTTGAGCATGGAGGTCCTCCCGTGGGGATGCCTGTGGCGCCCGTCCAACCTAGGGAGCCGTCAGCTCCTCCGGTAACCCTGTGGGATCGATATTTGTCGAATGGCCCGAACGGTTGAGCACGCTCTGGCGCAACGGGCAGCCGTCCCGGTGGCGGGATCAGCGGTAATCGTCCTCGTCCCCGGTGACCACCCGGGCCTGCTCCATCGCGTCCCAGTCGTCGACCTCCAGGCCGCGGTGCGGCTCACCGTCGGTGTCGGCGGGGCCGGCGACGGTGGCCTGCTCGACCGCGTCCGCCGGATCGGCCTCCGGGTCGCGTTCGTCGGCTGCGAGGTGGTCGCCGGGGGTGAAGTCCTCATCGGGCTGACCCATCGTCCCTCCCGGGGGTCTCGGGGCACGGTTCCCACCCACCGTACGGGCTGTCCGGGCGTACCGCCCGGAAGCGGAGTAGGCCGAATCAGCCCTCGGTGACGTGACCCGATGCCAGGATGGTGCCGTGGGCTTCCTCATCAGACTGGCGATCACCGCTGTCGCGTTGTGGATAACCACGCTGATCGTGCCCGGGGTGGACGTGCACGCCCGATCGGGTGGCAACACCGCCCTCACCCTGATCGTGGTGGCGCTGATCTTCGGTGTGATCAACGCGGTGCTCAAGCCGATCATCCGGGTTGTCGGCTGCGTGTTCTACCTGCTGACCCTGGGCCTGTTCGCGCTGGTGGTCAACGCGTTGCTGTTCCTGCTCACCGACCGGATCGCCCGCGGGCTGGACCTGCCGTTCCAGGTGGACGGATTCTGGGCGGCGTTCTGGGGAGCCATCGTGATGACAGTGGTGACCTGGTTGATCAGCGTCATCGTGCCGGACAACCCGGGCCGCCGGTGAACGGCTAGCACCCGGGTCGGTTGTTCCGGCGCACCTCACCTACGGGATACTTCCGGCGGAGGACAGCGCGGTCCGGCGCACAAATGAAGAACAGCGGCCAGCACGGCCGAGAGTGGTAAGTAAGGAGCGCATCACATGCCCATCGCTTCCCCCGAGGCTTACGCGGAGATGCTGGACCGCGCCAAGGCTGGCCGGTACGCGTACCCCGCGATCAACGTGACCTCCTCCCAGACGCTGAACGCGGCGCTCAAGGGCTTCGCCGACGCGGAGAGCGACGGCATCATCCAGGTCTCCACCGGTGGCGCCGAGTACCTCTCCGGCCCCTCGATCAAGGACATGGTCACCGGTGCCGTCGCGTTCGCCGCGTACGCGCACGAGGTGGCCAAGAAGTACTCGGTCAACATCGCCCTGCACACCGACCACTGCCCGAAGGACAAGCTGGACGGGTTCGTCCGTCCGCTGATGGGCATCTCGCAGGAGCGGGTGAAGCGCGGCGAGCAGCCGCTCTACCAGTCGCACATGTGGGACGGCTCGGCCGTGCCGGTCGCGGAGAACCTGGAGATCGCCGCCCAGCTGCTCGACGAGGCCGCCAAGGCCAAGATCGTCCTTGAGATCGAGGTCGGCGTCGTCGGTGGCGAGGAGGACGGCGTCGAGAACGCCATCAACGACAAGCTCTACACCACCACCGAGGACGGCCTGGCCATGGTCGAGGCTCTCGGCCTCGGCGAGAAGGGCCGCTACATGGCGGCGCTGACCTTCGGCAACGTGCACGGCGTCTACAAGCCGGGCAACGTCAAGCTCCGTCCGGAGATCCTCAAGCAGATCCAGGACGCCGTCGGCGCCAAGTACGGCAAGGACAAGCCGCTCAGCCTGGTCTTCCACGGCGGCTCGGGCTCCCTGCTCAGCGAGATCCGCGAGGCGCTGGACTACGGCGTGGTGAAGATGAACATCGACACCGACACCCAGTACGCCTTCACCC
Organism: Micromonospora sp. DH14; assembly: GCF_029809455.1. Lineage (NCBI taxonomy): Bacteria > Bacillati > Actinomycetota > Actinomycetes > Micromonosporales > Micromonosporaceae > Micromonospora > Micromonospora sp. DH14. The sequence goes on from NZ_JARVKT010000051.1 coordinate 22,091, forward strand.
GCCCGGTCGCGGACCACATGCTCCGCAACTACGACGGCGTGCTGAAGATCGACGGCGAGGTCGGCAACAAGAAGCAGTACGACCCGCGCGCCTGGGGCAAGGCCGCCGAGGCCGGCCTGGCCGCCCGGGTCGTCGAGGCGTGCGAGCACCTGCGCTCCACCGGCACCACGATGACCAAGTAACGACGTCCCACCCACGGCCGGCCCCCCGCACGGGGGCCGGCCGTCGTCGTCAGGTCGTCAGCAGGCGTACGGCCTCGCGAACGTCATCGGTCAGGTGGATCGTCGACGACAGGTCACCGAACGGGGACGCGGCCAGCAACGGGCGCAGCAGCGCCTCCACCGGCAACTCCCGGGCCCAGTAGTCGCGATCCAGGAAGATGTACGCCCCGCTGGCCCCGTCGGTGCCGTAGTAGGTCTTGGTGGCCGCCTGGAACACCTCCTGCACGGTGCCCGCCCGCCCCGGCGCGAAGACGATGCCACCCCGGGCGAGGCGCAGGATGGTGTCCTCCCGGATCGCGTTCGAGAAGTACTTGGCGATCCGCCCCGCGAACAGGTTCGCCGGCTCGTGCCCGTACAGCCAGGTCGGAATGGCCAGCCCGCCCGCCCGCGCCCAGCCCAGCTCGGCGCCACGCTGCCGGGGCACCCCCGCGTACCGTTGCCGGACCGTCAACGCCGTCGCCGTGTACCGGTGGTGGTCGGTGAAGTCGGGGGCGGTGGCCAACAGGTCGATCGCCGCCGTGACCTCGGTCGCCGGCTGGTCCGCCAGGTAGGCACCGAGGTTCGCGGCCTCCATCACCCCGGGGCCGCCGCCGGTCACCACCAGCCGGTCGGCCCGCGCCAGCTCCCACCCCAGCACGGCCGCCATCCGGTACGCGGGACTGCCGCGCCGCACCGCGTGGCCACCCATGATGCCCACCACCGACTGCGGCCCGTGCGCGGCCAGCCACGCCCGGGTGGCGTCGCCGAGCGCGTTGTCCACGCCGTGGTCGTGCAGCCGCTGACCCAGCGCCTCCTTGACGTCCGGCAGCGCGCCGCCGTGCGCCCGGTAGTGGTCGTACACGCGGGTGTCGTACATCCCGGTGAACCCGCCCTCGGCGAACCCGGCGGCCAGCTCCTCCGGGGTGTAGAGGTGGGTCGGCTGGGTCGGGTACGGCAACCCGGAGAACGGCGGCACCACGTTCGCGCCGCGCCGGACCAGGTCGGCGCCCACGTCCCGGGCCGCGAACCGGCAACCGACGAAGAGGGTGCCGGTCACGTCGACACCGGTCAGGTCGGGCACCGGCGCGAGGTCGAGCCGCAGACCCTGCACGGTCAGCCCGGTCAGTCGACCGGTGGTCAGCTGCTGGTCGAACTCGGCCCGGGTCTGGATCTCGCCGGCGTGCAGGTGCGGCTCGATGACGTCGGCGGGAGGTGGGGTCGGCACCGGGCCATCCTGCCCGCCCGCCGGGGCCGGCCAAACCCCGGGCCGGGGGTGGAACCGACAGGAGCCCGGCGGTCGTGGCCACCGGGCTCCTGCATAACCGGTTCCTGGGGAGGCTCCGGACCATTAGTTGTAATGGAAAACACCAGGCGGCGGCATAGGCCGCAGGCGTGACCAACTCCTCAGCCGTTCAGCGGAACACGTCGGCCGACCCGCTCGCGTGTCGCCCTGTCCAGCGGGTTGAATGGGGCGATGCAGAACCTTTTGCCAGAGCCACCGGCCACCCGCCTGCCCGTGAACGACGAGGCCGACGCCGCCCTGGCCGCCGCCAACGAGGCCGGCACCGACGAGGCGTACGCCGACGTGGCGGCCGGCTTCCCGACCTACAGCGCCGCCTGGGCGGAGCTGGCGGCGCGGGCCTTCACGCAGGGCCAGGTGGTGACGGCGTACGCGTACGCCCGCACCGGCTACCACCGGGGCCTCGACCAGCTGCGCCGCAGCGGGTGGAAGGGGCACGGCCCGGTGCCGTGGTCGCACGAGCCCAACCGGGGCTTCCTCCGCTGCCTGTACGTGCTGTCCCGGGCGGCCGACGAGATCGGCGAGGCCGACGAGGCGGCCCGCTGTGCCCAGTTCCTGCGTGACTGCGACCCGGAAGCGGCGGACGCGCTCGCGAGCAACTGACCCCACCCCGACGGCCGGCCCGACACCGGGCCGGCCGTCGGCGGGTCACAGCCCTTCGGCGACCGCGGCGGCGATCTTCAGCCAGGCGTCCCGGGTGGCCGAGGAGAGCCCGCCGTACCGGATCGGCTCGCCACTGTCGATGAGCCGCTCGTACGGGGCGAGCAGCACCGCCCGGGTGCGGGCCGCGAAGTGCTCCTGGATGGCCGGCAGGTCGATCTCCTTGCGGGACGGCGGCATCGACACCACCGTCACGGCCTGCCGGACCAGCCGTTGCCGGCCGCTCTGCTCCAGGTGGTCGAGCATCCGGGCGGCCGTCTCGGCGGAGTCGTTACGAGCCGACATGGTGACCACCAACTGGTCCGTGGCGTCCATCGACGCCTGCCAGTTCTGCGCCCGGACGTTGTTCCCGGTGTCCACGAAGATCAACTTGTAGAACCGGCTGACCACCTCACGGATCTCGGCGAACGCGGCGGCGGTCAACATCTCGCCACCGGTGGCCGACTCGTCCGAGGCCAGTACGTCGAACATCCCCTCGCCCTGGGAACGCACGTACTGCGACAGGTCACCGACCCGCCCGTGCGCGCCCTGGAACTGCCCGAGGTCACGCAGCATGTCCCGCACCGTGCGGGAGTGGAAGTCCTGCTGGGCGCGCATCCCCAGGGTGCCCTGGGTCTCGTTGTTGTCCCAGGCCAGCACGTAGCCGCCACGCTTCTGACCGAACGTCATCGCGAGCAGCAGGATCGCCACCGTCTTGCCCGCGCCACCCTTCGGGTTGACGACCGTCACCTGCCGCAGACCGCCGAAGTTGCGGCGCACCATCTCGATGTCCCGCTTGAGCTCCTGCTCGTGCCGGCCCGGGGCGAGCCGGAGCAAACCCATCTTGTTGACCACCGCGCGTACACCCATGGTCGCCACCGGGTCGGCGGGTCGGACCTGGCGGCGTCGGGCGAAGTCCTCGGCGGTCGGCGCGGCGGTGTCCTCCGGTGTCCAGCTCGCGTCCGGGTACGCCGTCGCGTCCGGGTACGCCGGGGCCGGCACCCGGGTCACCCCGTCGGCCTCCTGGTACGGCTGCCCCGGCGTACCGGCGGGTGAACCCTGTTGCCAGGGCGGTGGGTACCAACCCGGCGAGGGCGGGAACGGTCCCGGCGGTGGGGTCGCCGGCCCGGCCTGCGGCGCGACGGGCGGCGGCGCGGGCGGGCCGGGCGGCGGGTAGCTGAACTGCGGCACGTCGGGCGGCGGCGGAATCTGCGCCGAACCGGTCTGCCCGGGGACGGGCGCCTGCCCCGGGTGCGCCTGCGCGGGACCGACGTACGGGACGACAGGAGGCGGGGGCGGAATCGGAGGCGTCACGCTCGCCTCGTCCTGGGCGGGTGCCGCTCCAGCCGGGCGTTGCGGCGGATACGCCCACGGCGACTCGGCGATCGGCCGCCCCGGCCCGTCGGCGGGCCCGTCCGCACCGGGCCCGCCGGCCTGCGGTGCCGGTCCACCGGCCTGCGGTGCCGGCGCATTGGGCTGCGCTGTCGGTCCGCCGGCCTGCGGTGCCGGCCCGTCGGGCTGTGCCGTCGGGCCGTGGGGCTGTGGTGTCGGGCCGTGGGGCTGTGGTGTCGGGCCGTGGGGCTTTGGTGTCGGCCCGGCCGCTGCGCTGCCAGCGGCCGAGGGATCTGCCGGCGCTGGGCCGGCGGCCGTCGGGCTGCCGGTGCTGCTCGGGCTGCCGGCGGTGCTCAGGCTGCTGCTGGTGCTCGGGCTGCTGGTGGTGCTCGGGCTGCCGGTGGTGCTCGGGCTGCCGGCGGACGCGGTGGCGGCGGGGACGGGCCGGCTGGTGGTCGTCGCCGAGGTGGGGTGGTCGGTCGCGGCGGGGTGATCCAGGGTGAAGGGCAGGTCCAGGTCGACACCCCCCGGCGCGACCGGTGCGGTGGTCGGAGCCCGGTCGCCGGGCGGTACGGGCGCCGCCTCGCCGGCCCGGCTGGCCGCGTCGGGCGCGGCACCGGCCGCGTCGTGCGGGGCGGCTCGGCCGTCCCCCGGCGCGGGGGCGACGTTCGGAACCGCAGCGGCAGCGGTCGCGGGCAGGCCGGCGTCAGCTGACCCGCCGTTGCTTCCGGTGCCGGATGCCGGCGGTGTCGGCTGGCCACCGGTCGCTGGCGGCGGGGGCACGGCGGCCGGATCGGTCGCCGGTGGCCAACTCGGCTGCGCCGGCGCCCAACCCGACCCGACGCCGGACGGGCCGCCGGGCCCCCAGCCGGGGGCCGGGACGGCACCGGTGAGCGACGGGTAGTCCGACGGCGAGGGCGGTGACTGGGCCGGGGCGCCGGGCTGGCCGGGAACCGGCGGTCGCCCGATCGGAGGCGCGGCCACCGGTGGCGTGACCGGCGCTGTGACCGGCGACGGCCCACCCCGTTGCTCGGCGACCGCAGCCCAGGGCGGGGCCGCGCCACGGTCGCCCGGATCCGGCGGCCACAGTGGTTCGATGTCCCGCTCCGGCGCCGGCTGCTGGCCGGGCACCTGCGCCCGGTCGGCGTTCTCGTCCATTACGGCCCTCCCCAGTCCTCCTGCGAGGATAGGCCCATTCGCCGAGCAGGACCGGTCGGCGCAGGCGGGTCGGCCGGTCGATGCGTCGAGGTCAGCTCGACCAGACCGCCCAGGCGCCCGGCTCGATCCACCAGGAACGCTTGCGGGTCAGTTCGCCCTCGACACCATCGTCGAGGTACGGCACCTTGCCCTCCCGGGGCAGCACCGACACCGCCCGCCCACGGGCCCGCCGAACTTCGAGGCGTACCCGCTTGCGTCCCCAGGCTGAGCGGACCACAACCGGCACTGCCACCGCGACCTCGACCTGGCCGTCGGCCGGGTCCGGCGCGGTCAGCAGCATCACGTCGTCGAGCGTCGCGTAGCCGCCGGCGTTGCCGACCGCGCAGGCCAGCAGCGGTTCCGCGCCGTCGGTGAGAATGGTGTCGTCGACCTCCACCCGGGCGCGCCAGTGCAGCGGTCGGCCGGCGTCGTCAGCGGCGCCGAGCAGCGCGCCGTCCAGGGTCACCGAGCCGCCGTCGTTGCGGAGCAGGTCCAGTCGGCGCGGCGTGCCGTCCAGCACCGCGGCGGCCACCGCCGCCGGGTCACGGGGCAGCCCGAGCTGCGCCGCCAGGTCCCGGTGGGTGCCGCCACGGGCCGGGTCGAGCGGGAGTACGGCCACCGGCGGCAGGTCGGGCAGGGTCCGGTTCCCGGGCAGGTCCGCCGGGCGCTTGCTGGGCGCCGGAGCGTACCGCTTGACCAGCCGGCGCAGCACGGCGCGCAACTGCCCGTCGCTGGCTGTGGCGACGACCAGCCGGGTCTTGCTGTCCGGGTCCGGCCAGGTGAGGCCGTCCGGGCGGGCCGGGCCGTCGAACCGGGCCAACACCGCGTCGATCTCGGCGTCGGAGCGGGCGGTGATCGTCTCCACCCGGGCGCCCCGGGCGTTCAGCGCGTCGGCGCAGGCCAGCACCGGCACCCGTGGCCGCTCCGTCGTGCACTTCTCGGCTTCGGCCTGATCGCTGCTCGGCTGGCCGGCGTCGGTCTGGCCCGTCGGGGCGGTGTCGGCCCCCGTCGCGCCGCCACAGCAGGCCCCGCCGCTGCCACAGGCCCCGGGAGCGTCCCGCTCCGAACCGAGGGTGAGCAGCACCACGTCGTACACGGAAGGAGCCTCCTGCCTCTCGACGCGACCCCTGCCGGCCACGCCGTCATTACTTGTTAACCTGACACCCCGGGCTCGCCGAGCGGTCGCCACCTGGCACCCGAGCCTTCTGGAGGCGGAAAAGATGCCAGCGATCGTGCTCATCGGCGCTCAGTGGGGCGACGAGGGCAAGGGCAAGGTTACCGACCTGCTGGGTGAGCGGGTCGACTACGTCGTGCGCTACTCCGGCGGCAACAACGCCGGACACACGGTGATCACCCCGGACGGCCAGAAGTACGCGCTGCACCTGATGCCGTCCGGCGCGCTCTCACCGGACGCGATGATCATCATCGGCAACGGTGTGGTGGTCGACCCGAAGGTGCTGCTCGCCGAGATCGACGGCCTGGCCGAGCGCGGCGTCGACGTGTCCCGGCTGCGGATCTCCGGCGACGCGCACCTGATCATGCCGCACCACCGGGCGCTGGACCGGGTCATCGAGCGTTACCTCGGCTCGTCCCGGATCGGCACCACCGGGCGTGGCATCGGTCCGGCGTACGGGGACAAGGTCGCCCGGATCGGCATCCGCCTCCAGGACCTGCTCGACCCGGGCATCCTGCGCAAGAAACTGGAACTCGCGCTGCGCGAGAAGAACCAGATCCTGTTCAAGGTCTACAACCGCAAGGCGATCGACGTCGACGCGACGGTCGAGGAGTACCTGGAGTACGCGGAGCGGCTCAAGCCGTACATCGCGGAGACCCGGGCGATGCTCTGGGACGCCCTGGACCGGGGCGAGACGGTGCTGCTGGAGGGCGCCCAGGCCACCATGCTCGACATGGACCACGGCACCTACCCCTTCGTGACCTCGTCCAACCCGACCGCCGGTGGCGCCTGCGTGGGCGCGGGCATCCCGCCGACCGCGATCAACAAGGTCATCGCGGTGAGTAAGGCGTACACCACCCGGGTCGGTGCCGGGCCGTTCCCGACCGAGCTGTTCGACGCCAACGGGGACCACCTGCGCAAGATCGGCGCGGAGTACGGCACCACCACCGGGCGGGAGCGCCGGTGCGGGTGGTTCGACGCTGTCGTGGCCCGGTACGCCTGCCGCCTCAACGGCGTCACCGACCTGGTCATCACCAAGCTGGACGTGCTCACCGGCCTGCCGAAGCTGCCGATCTGCGTCGGCTACGAGATCAACGGCGTGCGGGTCGACGACATGCCGATGAGCCAGACGGACTTCCACCACGCCAAGCCGGTCTTCGAGGAACTCGACGGCTGGTCGGAGGACATCACCAAGGCCCGCACGGTCGAAGACCTGCCGGAGAACGCCCGCCGCTACATCGCCCGGGTTGAGGAACTCTGCAACACCAGAGTGAGCGTCGTAGGCGTAGGCCCAGGGCGAGAAGAAAACGTCCACCTCCACCCCCTCCTCCCCTAACCCCACCCAC
>NZ_JARVKT010000052.1:0-24256 GCF_029809455.1 Micromonospora sp. DH14
CCCACCGCCCGCCCCACCCCCTCCTCTCCGCGTTGATCATGAAGTTATTGCCAGCCTCATCGGCGTGTCGTGACAATAACTTCATGATCAACCCCGCAGTGGTTGCCTGGTTATCCACAGGGTGGAGGGGGTTGTCCACAGGGGGGTGTTTCAGGTTTCAGGTTGGGCCAGGGTGGCTGGGTGGACGCCTTGGACGTGGTGCGGCGGGTAGCGGCCGTGCGGGACGGAGTGGTGACGCTCGGGCAGGCGCGCGCGGCCGGCCTGACCACGCATGAGGTGCAGCGGCTCTGTCGGGCTGGGCGCTGGCGGGTCGTGGCGCGTGGCACCTACCTGGTGGACGCAGACCTGTACGACGGCGTTCCTCGAACGGCGCGGATCAGGGCGGCGGTGGCCTCTTTCGGGCCAGCCGCAGCCGCTGTGCTCGCAACCGCTGCTGAACTGCACGGATTGGCCGGTCTGCGGTCCACTGACGTGATTGACCTGTCGGTGCCGGGCCCGATCGCAAGACCAGCCCGGCTCGCCCACCCGGAGGTGGTGGTCCATCAGTTGGTCATCAAGCCGGAGCAACTTGTCCGGGTGAACGGAATTACCGCCACCGAACCGCTGCGGACCCTTGCTGATGTGAGCCTGCGGGTTGATCGTTTTGCGGCGGTGAGCGTGCTGGATTCGGCGTTGAATCGTCGGCTCGTGACGACCGATGATCTTCTCTCGGTTCCGCGCCTCATTCGCGGACGGCGGGGTGCGGTCGCGGCGCGCGGCTATCTCAGCGAGGTCGATGGGCGTTCACAGTCTCCGCTTGAGACGCGCACCCGGCTGCGCTGCGTGGACGGCAAGGTGCCGCCGGACGAGCTGCAACTTGAGGTCCGTGATGAGGACGGCTACCTGTTGGGAATCGGCGATCTCGGTTGGCGTGGTCCCCGGATCATCGCCGAGGCCGACGGTCGTGGCCCACACGGCGCCCCGGAAGCGGCCTACGCTGACCGTCGTCGCCAGAACCGCCTGGTCAACGCCGGCTGGACCGTCCTCCGATTCACCTGGCAGGACACCCTCGACCCCACCTACATCCCATGGACGGTCCGCCAGGCGATCGCCGCCGCGCAACGCCGTTGATCATGAAGTTATTGCCCCGACACGCCGCGATGCAGGGCAATAACTTCATGATCAACGGTGGGGTAAGGGGGGACAGTAGGATCTCGGGCGTGCGGGTTCTTTTGGTGGGTGGCGGTGGGCGGGAGCATGCGCTTGCGCTCGGGTTGGCGGCGGACGCGGGCGTTTCGGCGTTGATCGCCGCGCCGGGTAATCCGGGGATCGCGAGCGTGGCCGAGCTGCGGACGGTCACTGCGACAGACCCGGCCGCGGTGGCGGCGCTGGCCGTGGAGACGGCGGCTGACCTGGTGGTGATCGGGCCCGAGGCGCCGCTGGTGGCCGGGGTCGCCGATGCGGTACGCGCCAAGGGCATCGCCGTGTTCGGTCCGTCCGGCGCGGCTGCCCAGCTGGAGGGCTCCAAGGCGTTCGCCAAGGACGTGATGACCGCCGCCGGCGTGCCGACCGCCCGGGCGTTCGTCTGCACGGACGAGGCGAGCACCGCTCGGGCACTGGACGAGTTCGGCGCGCCGTACGTGGTGAAGGACGACGGGCTCGCCGCCGGCAAGGGCGTGGTGGTGACCGACGACCGGGCCGCCGCGCTGGCGCACGCCAACGAGTGTGGCCGGGTCGTGGTCGAGGAGTTCCTCGACGGCCCGGAGGTCAGCCTCTTCGTGGTCACCGACGGCGAGGCGGCGCTGCCGCTGGTGCCGGCACAGGACTTCAAGCGGCTCGGCGACGGCGACACCGGGCCGAACACCGGTGGCATGGGCGCGTACGCACCGCTGCCCTGGGCCCCGCCCGGCCTGGTCGACGAGGTCATGCGCGACGTCGTGCACCCGACGTTGGCGGAGATGCGCCGCCGGGGTACGCCGTTCGCCGGTCTGCTCTACGTCGGGTTGGCGATCACCGCTGCCGGTCCTCGGGTGATCGAGTTCAACGCGCGTTTCGGTGACCCGGAGACCCAGGTGGTGCTGGCGCTGCTGGAGACGCCGTTGGGTGGGCTGCTGCACGCGGCGGCCATCGGCACGTTGGCCGAGCACCCGCCGCTGCGGTGGCGGGACGGCAGCGCCGTGACGGTGGTGCTGGCCTCGCCGGGTTATCCGGCCGCGCCGCGCATGGGTGACGTGATCACCGGCGCGGACGGTCCGGGCATCATCCACGCGGGCACCACCCGCCGGGCCAGCGACGGCGCGTTGCTCTCCGCCGGCGGTCGGGTTCTCTGCGGTACGGCCACCGGCGCCGACCTGGCCGCCGCGCGGGACGCCGCGTACGCGCTGGTGGACGGGGTGGAGTTGGCCGGCTCGCAGCACCGCACCGACATCGCCGCCGCTGCCATCGACGGCCGGATCACGATTCCCGGCTGAATCCGGGCAACCCCCGGCCGCCCCGCCGCCGTTTGAGCGGTGAGACGAGGGGGTGGCCGGAATGCCGGTCGATGTCGAGGGTTACCGCGACTACGTCGGTGCGCGGCTGGAGCCGCTGCGCCGCACGGCGTACCTGCTCTGCGGTGACTGGCACACGGCTGACGACCTGGTGTCGACGGCGCTGGTCAAGTTGCTCCGGCACTGGCCGCGAGTGTCCGTCATGGCCAACCCGGACGCGTACGTCCGGCGGACCCTGCTGCGGGTCTGGCTGGACGAGCGGCGTCGGCCATGGCGGCGGGAGGCCGCCTGGGCCGAGGTGCCGGACAGCGCGGTCGCGGCCACTGGCACCGACGGCGCGGCGGACCGGCTGACCCTTCTCGCACTGCTGGCCGAGCTGCCGCCGCGCCGCCGCGCGGTCCTCGTGTTGCGCTACTTCTGCGACCTGTCCGTCGAGGAGACCGCGCAGGAACTCGGCTGCACCGCCGGCACCGTGAAGAGCCAGTCGGCTCGCGCTATCGAGGTGCTGCGTGGTCGCCTCGTCGGCGTGCCGACTCGAATCGAGGAGGTACGGACCGATGGATGAGCTGACGAAACATCTCCAGGACGCCGTGACCGGGTCGCCGCCGAGCAGAATCGATCTCGACGGGCTGATCGCCGCCGACCGGCGGCGCCGTCGACACCGGGCACGGACGCTCGCCGGCATCGGTGTGGCCGCAGCTGTCGCGGCCGTAGCGGTGCCGACCCTGGTCGCCGTGCCGGGCCGGGGCGGGATGGCCCTGCCACCGATGAGTTCCGGGTCGGGCGACGCGTCGCTCTGCGCGGCACCGATCCCGATGCCCAGCGCAGCGGATCCATCGGCCAGCGGCCCGGAGCCCCTGGCCAGCGGGCCTGAGCCGTCGTCGGAGACGTACGACACGGTGCGCGTACGCCCGACGGAGCTCTGGGAAGCGGGCGTGCCTCGGCTGACTGCGGCGCTGAGGGCGGCGCTGGCCGCCACGGTACCCACGAACCTGACGGTGACCGGGACGGTGCCCGAGTGCGATCGGCCGCAGTTCGCCTACCAATACCCACACCGGCAGTACGAGATGATCGCGACACTCGGCCGCGACGGGCGGCACAGTCAGCTGAGGGTCGCCTTGTACCCCACCCGGGCCGAAGCGAAGGCGGACTGTGCGGACGCGCCTGACTTTCGGAACTGCGAGGTACGAGGGCTGGGCGACGACGGGGTGGCGATGTTGAGCACCAGTACGGATCCGGCCGGGGGCATTTTGCGCTGGGTGCAGCTCATGCGGGTGGACGGCACGTCGGTGACGGTCACCGTCGGCAACCTCCTCTACGGGGAGCACGGCCCTGTCGATCGGGCTGCCAGTGAGGCGCTGCTGACCTCGCAGGAGCTCGTCGACCTGGCGCGGGCGCCGGGTTTGACCCTCTACCCCTGACCGACGCTCAGCCGTAATAGCGGCGGAGTTCCCGGGTGAGCACCTTCCCGGTGGCGTTGCGGGGCAGGTACTTCACGAAGATCACGTCCCGGGGGACGCTGAACCGGGCCAGGAAGTGCCGGACGTATTCGCGTACCGCCTCGGGGTCGAGCGTCTCCCCGGGGTGCAGGGCGAGGAACGCGGAGAGGCGCTGGCCGTACTCGGGGTCGGGCACGCCGATCACTGCGGCCTCGCGGACCTGTGGCAGTTGCGCGAGCAGGTCCTCCACCTCGGACGGGAAGACGTTCTCGCCGCCGGAGACGATCATGTCATCGGCCCGGCCGTCGACGAAGAGCAGACCGTCGGCGGTGAGCCGGCCGAGGTCGCCGGTGTCGAGCAGGCCGTCGCGGGTTTCCCGGTTGGCACCGGAGGTGTAGCCCTCGAAAAGCATCTCGTTGCCGACGAAGATCCGCCCGACCTGTCCGTCCGGCACGGGTTGGCCGTCGTCGTCGAGCATCTGCAGTCTGGTGCCGTGCGGCGGACGACCGGCGGTGGTGGGCGCCTGGCGCAGGCCCCGGGGGTCGGCGATGGAGGCCCAGGAGACCTCGGTGGACCCGTAGAGGTTGTAGAGGACGTCTCCGTAGACGTCCATGAAAGTGGAGGCCAGCCCGCCGGGCAGGGCGGAGCCGCTGACCGCGACCACGGTGAGTGGCGGGCGCGGGTCCGGCGGGGGCACCTCCAGCAGTCGCTGCAGCATCACCGGTACGGCGAAGAGCGCGTTGCACCGGTGCGCGGTCAGGGCGGCGAGCGTGGCGGTCGGGTCGAAGCGACGGTGCAGCACGATGGTGGCCCGCAGCGCCAGGCAGACCTGGAGGGCGGCGAATCCCCAGGTGTGGAAGATCGGCGCGGCGATCATCACCCGGTCCCGGGCGTGCAGGGGGATGCGGTCGATGATGGACACCAGCGGGCCGAAGCCGCCGGGCGTGGGCCGTCGGGCGCCCTTGGGCGTGCCGGTGGTGCCGGAGGTGAGGACGATGATCCGGCCGTCGCGTTCCGGCGGGTGCAGGTCGCCCGGCAGTGCCCCGGCCACCAGTTCCTCGCGGGCGCGTTCGTCGAGCCGGGTCAGTTCGGCGGGGAGGCCGAGGACGCGCTCGGCGAACTCGTCGTCGTGCACGAGCAGCCGCAGCCGCTGTTCCTCGGCGACGGTGCCGAGTTGGGCGGCGCTGAGCCCGGTGTTGACCAGCACGGAGTCGACGCCGAGCAGGGTGGCGGCGACGATGGTCTCGATCAGCCCGTGGTGGTTGCGGCAGAGCACGCCGATCCGGTCGCCGGCCTGTACGCCGAGCCCGGCCCGCATCGAGCGGGCCATCCGTTCGGCCCGGTCGAGCAGTTCGTGGTAGGTCAGTTCGACGCCGTCCTCGTCGATGACGGCTGGACGGCCGGGGTCCCGGGCGGCTGCTTGGCGTAGTTCGCCTGCCAGGCTCCACCCCCACGTCCGCAACGCGTTGAGCTGCGAGGCGACCCGGATCGGGCTGCCGGGGGTGAGCAGCCCGCGACGGGTCAGCGTGGCGACGATGAACGGCAGGTCCATGCCGCAGACCTCCTTGGGGTGGTGCGCGGACGGGGCAGCGGCCTACCCCGTCCATCAGGGCTTCTTTCTTTGATCATGCACTGGGCGCGGCTGAGGGCCCAGTTGGCGTCGGCGTGGGGTGACGAAGACGGCACAGATCGTGGAATCCGGGCCGCGTCGGCCCGACCGGTGCGAAGGCGGTCGGGCCGACGGCGGTCAGCGGATCTGCATCCCGGAGATGGCCCGGGAGATCACCAGTCGTTGGATCTCCGAGGTGCCCTCGAAGATGGTGTAGATCTTGGCGTCCCGGTACCAGCGTTCGACCGGGTGGTCACGCAGGAAGCCGGCCCCGCCGAGCAGTTGCACCGCCTTCTCGGTGACCGAGACCGCCACCTCGCCGGCCTTGAGCTTGGACATCGAGCCCTCGCCGGCGGTGAACGGGCGGTTGTTGTGGCCCATCCAGGAGGCCCGCCAGACCAGCAGCCGCGCCGCGTCGATCTCCATCCGCATGTCGGCCAGCGCGAACGCGACCGCCTGGTTCTCGATGATCGGGCGTCCGAACTGGACCCGGTCCTTCGCGTAGTCCAGCGCGTACTCGTAGGCGGCGCGGGCCACGCCGAGCGCCTGGGCGCCGACGGTGGGTCGGGACAGCTCGAAGGTGCGCATCGCGGCCTGTCCGCTGGCCCGTTGCCCGGAGCGGGCGCGCGCCAACCGTTCGTCGAGGGCGTCCTTGCCGCCGAGCAGGCAGCGGCCGGGTACGCGTACCCCGTCGAGGAAGACGTCGGCGGTGTGGGACGCGCGGAGGCCGAGTTTGCGCAGCTTGCGGGTGGCGGCCAGGCCGGGGGTGCCGGGCGGTACGACGAACGCCGCCTGGCCGCGCGAGCCGAGCGTCGGGTCCACGGAGGCGGTGACGACGTGCACGCCGGCGATGCCGCCGTTCGTGGCGTAGGCCTTCTGGCCGGTCAGCACCCACTCGTCGGTGGCCTCGTCGTAGACGGCCCGGGTGCGCATCGCGCCGACGTCGGAACCGGCTTCCGGCTCGCTGGTGCAGAACGCGGCGACGGCCGGCGAGTCGACGTCGCCGAAGCACTGCGGCACCCACTCGACCATCTGGTCGGGGGTGCCGGCGCCGTAGATGGCGGCGACGGCGAGGGAGGTGCCGAAGATGCTCAGCCCGATGCCGGCGTCACCCCAGAAGAGTTCCTCGCTGGCGATCGGCAGGGAGAGCCCGGTCGGGTCGGCCCAGCAGGTGGCGAGGAACTCGAAGCCGTAGAGGCCGACCTTGGCGGCTTCCTGGATCACCGGCCACGGGGTGTCCTCGCGTTCGTCCCACTCGGCGGCGGCTGGGCGCACGACCTCGGCGGCGAAGCCGTGCACCCAGTCGCGTAGATCCCGCTGTTCCTCGTTCAGGTCGAGCGAGAACTCGGCCATGTCAGGCCTTGGGGATGTCGAACAGGTTGGCGATGTTGGCGGCGAGGCCGAGGTCGCCCTTCGCCTTCAGCTTGCCGGTCATGAACATCATCACCGGGTTGGCGCCACCGGAGACGATCTTCAGGAACTCGACCGGGCCCATGGTGAGGCTCAGCTTCGGGTCGTGCTGCGGGGTCTCGTTGACGACGCAGGTGCCGTCGGCGATGACCACCTCGTAGGTGTCGCTGCCACCGTCGGGGCGACCGGTGATGATCCAGTGGATGACCGCGTTGGTGGCACCGGCCCGGTCGGCGCGGAACAGCGACGGCATCCGACCGAACACCTCGCCGAGGATCTTGTCCCGCATGTCGCCGGACATCACCTGGGCGATCTTGTCGTCCGGGGTGGACTTGACCAGCTGGGCGAACTCCTTGGGGCCGACGTTGGCGAAGGTGGCCGGGTCGAAGTCAGTCATCAGGTGCGCCTTCCGGAGGATTTGGCTACTCGCGCGTAACCCTACGCACGAGTAGGTATGCTCGCAAGGTGTCCACCGTTCCCGCCTTCAAGCGCCTGCCACGCGCCGTCCGCGAGCAGCAGATGCTCGACGCGGCCGTCAAGGTCTTCTCCCGGCGCGGCTTCCACGCCGCCAGCATGGACGAGATCGCGGAGGACGCCGGCATCTCCAAGCCCATGGTCTACGCGTACCTGGGCACCAAGGAGGAGCTCTTCGTCGCCTGCCTGCACCGGGAGGGCACCCGGATGATGCAGGCCATCGCCGGGGCGGCGGCCCCCGACCTGCCAGCCGACGAGCGGCTCTGGCGCGGGCTGAGGGCGTTCTTCGGCTTCGTGGGCGCACACCGGGACGGCTGGGCGGTGCTCTACCGGCAGGCCCGGGGCGAGCAGCCGTTCGCGGGCGAGCTGGCCGCCATGCGGGCCCGGCTGGTCGAGGTGGTCGCCGGGATGCTCGACCACGCGCTGCGCGCCGAGGGCCGCGAGATCGCCGCCATCGACCTGGAGGTCGTCGCGTACGCCCTGGTCGGCGCGACCGAGTCGCTGGCCGACTGGCTCGCGGACCACCCGGACGCCGACCCGGAGAAGACCGCCACCCGGATGATGAACGTGGCCTGGCTCGGTGCCGCCCAACTCCTGCACGGCGTCACCTGGCGTCCGCCGGTCGACTGACGGCCCCGGCGGAAACACCGCCCGGCTCGCCCGGCACCGGGCGACGGCGGTTGCGGAGCCAACGCACCACCTCGACGACCACCGTCACCGTCAGCGCCAGCCCCAGACCGAGCAGGAGTCCACGCAGCGGGTCCTGCTCGAAGGCCAACCCGCCCAGATAGCCGACCAGCGCCGAGTAGAGCCCCCACGACCCGGCGGCGAGCGCGTCGAAGGCCAGGAAACGTCGGCGGGGATAGTGCACCGCGCCCATGGTGAGGGTGACAGCGGTCCGGCCGCCCGGCACGTAGCGGGCCACGGTGAGGATCAGCCCGCCACGCGTCGCGATTCCCCGCCGGGCCCGGTCGACGGCGGCCCGGCGTCGACCGCCGGGCGGCAGCCGGTCGAGCAGCCGCGCGCCACCGCCCCGCCCGATCGCGTACGAGACGTGGTCGCCGACCAGCGCCCCGGCGGCGGCCACCAGGATCACCGCCGGCAGGTACGGCGCGCCGGAGGCCGCGAAGACCCCAGCGGTGATCACCGCCGTCTCGCTCGGCACCACCGGGAAGAAGCCGTCGAGCACCGCGATCGCGAAGATCGCCAGGTACACCCAGGGCGAGGACATCGTCTCGTGCAGCAGGTCGAGTAGATCCATGATCCTGATGCTGGTGGGAGCGGCGGCTGCCGCCATCGGCCAGTGGTCAGCCGGGCCCCACTACTTAGGTAGTGTCCGGCCCCGACGGCGGGTAGGGGTCATCCCTCACACCACCCCGGTCTGGTCGCGCGGGACGCCTCGATCCGGCCGCCGAGCCCTAAGCTCGCAGCGTGGCCTCCAGCGCCGTCGCCGTCCGGCGGGCCGTCCAGCGGCACGCCTCGGTGCTGCTCGCCGTCACCGTCGCGGCAGCCGTCTGGGCCAGCGCGACCGGCGACCTCGGCGTCCGCTCGCCGCTGCCAGGCGCGCTCGTGCTGCTGATCGCAGTGGGCTCGGCGTGGGCGGCCGGCATGATCCGCACTCGGCGCTGGCCGTTGTTCCTGGTCGCGGCGGTCGGCTGGCTGGTGCTCGCCGCCGCGGCGGCCGGGGTGGTCGCCTCGTACCAGGCCGGCCTGCGGCTGCGCGGCCGACGGCTCGTCGGCTACCTCGCCGGTGCGGCGGTGGTGCTCGCCGGTGGGGTGCTGGTCGGGCTGGAGGTGGGCGGCACCCGCCGGATCACCACCGCCACCAGCGGCAACGTGCTGATCCTCGCCGCCGGTCTGGTCGGGCTTCCGTTGGTCTTCGGCCTCTGGGTGCGGGCGCGCCGGGACACCCTCGCCGCACTGCGGGACCGGGCCGAGCGGCTGGAACGCGAGCAGGAGGCCCGCGCCGACCAGGCCCGCGCCGAGGAGCGGACCAGGATCGCCCGGGAGATGCACGACGTGGTGGCGCATCGCGTCTCGTTGATGGTGGTGCATGCCGGCGCGTTGGAGGTGACCGCCGCGGACCCGGCGACAGTCGAGGCCGCCGCGCTGATCCGGACCACCGGGCGGCAGGCGCTCACCGACCTGCGTGAGGTGCTGGGCGTGCTGCGACAGGCCGGCCCGGCCGTGCTGCCGGAGCGCGGACTGGACGCGCTGGACGAGTTGATCGGGGAGTCCCGGGCCGCCGGGCTGCGGGTCTCCCGGCAGGACGAGGGTGTGCCGACGGCACTACCGGCGACCCTGGGGCGTACCGCGTACCGGGTGGTCCGGGAGGCGTTGACGAACGTGCGCAAGCACGCCGCCGACGCCGAGACCGTCGTGGGCCTGCACTACCTGCCCGACGGGCTGGAGGTGCTGGTCCGTAACGGTCCGTCCGAGGGTGGGACGGCGCTGCCCGGTGCCGGCCAGGGGTTGCTCGGGCTGCGCGAGCGGGTGGAGTTGCTCGGCGGCCGACTGGAGGCCCGGCCCGCGGACGGCGGCTTCCTGGTCCGGGCCCTGATCCCGCTGGCGGATGCGGCGTGATCCGGGTGGTGGTGGTCGACGACGAGCACCTGGTCCGTGCCGGCCTGCGGCTGATCCTGGAGGCGGCCGAGGACATCACCGTCGTCGGTGAGGCGGCCGACGGTGCCGGCGCGGTGGAGCAGGCGCACCGGTTACGCCCCGACGTGGTGCTGCTCGACGTGCGGATGCCGGGCGTCGACGGGCTGACCGTCGCGCCCGAGGTGGTCTCCGCCGGACCGAAGGTGATCATGTTGACCACCTTCGACCTCGACGAGTACGTGCATCGGGCACTGCGGGCCGGGGCGGTGGGATTCCTGCTCAAGGACACCCCACCCCGCGAGCTGGCCGCCGCCGTCCGGACGGTGGCCGCCGGGAACGCGATGCTCGCCCCGACGGTGACCCGGCGCCTGATCAGCTCGTTCGCCGAGCGTGGTCCGGCCCGTCGGGAAGCCGCCCGGCAGCGGCTCGCGCCGCTCACCGCGCGCGAGCTGGAGATCGTCCGGGAGGTGGCGCGCGGGCTCGGCAACGCGGAGATCGCCAGACAGCTGACGATGAGCGAGGCCACCGTGAAGGCGCACGTCAGCCGGGCGCTGGCAAAACTCCAGGCGGGCAACCGGGTGCAGCTGGCCATCCTGGTGCACGACGCCGACCTGCTGTGACGCGTCCCGGGCGTCGGCAGCGGACGACCGCGTGACCGCAGCGGCGGCGGACCGCGTGACCGCAGCGGCGGCGGACCGCGTGACTGCAGCGGCGGCGGACCGCGTGATTGTCAGCGGCGGGCGGCGGCGCGACGGTGGGCCCGTCGGCGCAGCCAGCGGATCCCCTCCAGACCGAACGTGATGATCAGCGACACTCCCACACCGACCAGTACGCCCTTCACGGGATCACGTTCGAAGGCCAGCCCGCCGAAGTAGCCGAGCAGCCCGCAGTACAACGCCCAGGTGACCGCCGCGATGCTGTCGTACAGCAGGAATGCGCGGCGGGGATAGCGCACCGCGCCCATGGTGAGGGTGACAGCGGTTCGGCCACCCGGCACGTACCGACTGGTCGTCAGGATGACGCCGCCGCGCCGGTCCACGGCCCGGCGGGCCCAGTCGGAGCCGGCCCGCCGCCGGCTGCCGTCGGGCAGCCGGGCGAGCCGGTGCGCCCCGCCGCCCCTACCGATGGCGTAGGAGATGTGGTCGCCGACCAGCGCGCCGATCGCGGCGCTGACGATCACCAGGGTCAGGCTGGGGTGGCCGGCGCTGGCCGACAGCACCCCGGCGGTGATCACCGCCGCCTCGCCCGGCACGGCGGGGAAGAACGCGTCGATGGCGGTGAGCCCGAAGATCACCAGGTACACCCACGGCGATGTGACCGTCCCACGGAGGAGGTCGAGCAGGGTGTCCATGCCCCCCATGCTCGCGGGGTACGAGCCGCCCGGTGGCCGAGTCGCCGGAAGACACCTCAGCCGGTGCCGATCAGCGCCGGTGGGGCGAGCAGCGGACCGTGCGCCCTCTTGTCGTCGGCGGTGGGACCGTGCGAGGTCAGCACCACGGGCACGCCCAGCTCCGCGCGTACCGCCTCGACCCAGTCCGCTGGCGGGTCGTCGTACACCGGGCGGGAGTGCAGCAGGCGGGCGGTGAGCGCGGCCTGCCGGTCCAGGTCGCCGGGTGTGCCGGGGGTGAGCCGGTCGGTGCTGTCGTAGCGGCGGCAGATCCGTAGCCCGGGGCCGGCGAGGTCGAGGTGGGTCAGCGCCAGCCCGTCGACGCCGCCCGCCGCGGCGAGGGCGTACCGGTGGGCGACCGCGTCGAAGTGGCCGAACCGGAACCGGCCCTGCCACGGGTTGGTGCCGTTGTGCCGGTCGGTGAACGGCAGCGTCGGGTCCTCGGTCACCAACGGGCCGGCCCCGTGCCGGGTGGTGACGACGCGCAGCACCCCGATCCGGGTCACGTCGCCCGGCCGGCCCGCCTCGGCGAGCAGGCTGTCGACGTTGGCGAACGTGGTGGTGCTCCAGGTGGTGTACGGGTGAAAGCCATGCCACTCGTCGAGCAGCACCCCCTGTGCACCCTCGAAGACACAGGTCCCGGTGCGCAACGCCCCGGCCAGCCAGCTGCTGTCGACGATGGCGACCCGCCCGGCGAACCCGGTGAACGCGGGCAGGCAGTCCTCGATCGGTGGCGCGTCCAGCGGGCCCAGTTCGGCGGTCAGCCGGTCCCGCAGGACGGTCAGTCGACGGCGCAGCAGTGTGGGGCTGTGGCAGTCGGCGACCCGTGGCGCGTCGTCCGGGTGGGCGAGACCGTACGCGACGGCCTCGCCCACCCCCAGCCCGCAGGAGCCGTGCCGGTCGGCTCCCCGGGCGATCTCGCGGGCCCGGTTGGCGGCCCGGTGGTACGGGGTGGCGAGCAGCGCGTCCCCGTCGACGGTCAGCCGGTCGAGCGCGTCGGGCACCCCGACCGTGGCGAGGTGGTCGGCCTCGGCGGCCAGCGCCAGCGGGTCCACCACCACGTGCCGGGACAGGTGCGTACGCACACCCGGATGGAACGTGCCCGCCCCGAACTGCGCGAACGTGTGGTGCCGCCCGTCGCGCAGCACGACGTTGTGCGCCGCCTGCGCGCCCCCGTTGAAGCGGACCACCGTGTGCACTTCACGGGTGGCGCAGAGCCAGTCCACCACCGTGCCCTTGCCGGCATCGCCGTAGCCGAGGTCGACCACCGCCAGGTGCGTCACAGCCGGGTCACCCCGCTGGCGGTGTCGCGGAACGCCGGCAGCGTCGACACCTCGGCCCGCCGTCCCCGGCCCAGGCGGGCCAGCGCCTTCGAGACGGTCCCGGTGGCCGTGGAGCCGGCCCGGTCCAGGTGGCGGAGGCCCTCGTCCAGGTCGATCGCCTGTTCGCCGAGGCCGATGGTGAGCGCGATGGTCTCGCAGACCGCGTCGAGGTCGTCGAGGACGACGGCGTTCTGCCCGAGCAGGTCCCGCCAGAAGTCGAGCACCGTGGCGTTGCCGGCGTAGTGGCTGCCGGCGGGGAGCAGGTAGTAGGTGTCCCAGCGGCGGGTCACCTCGTCGACGACCTGCCGCAGCGGCACGTCCTCGGCGAGGTTGTCGCCGGTCAGGGCGGCCACCTCCCGGGCCTTCACCTGCGGGTACGCCAGCTCGTCGCCGATGATGAACAGGTAGCCGCGTCGACCGCGCTTCTCCCAGTTGTCGGTGACGGTGTGCCGGGCCATGAAGTACATGGCCAGCTCGTACGACTCGCTCATCTGCCCGCCGCCACCGCCTTCGAGGACGATCCGGCCGAGGTCGTCGTCCATCCGGTTGTCCGACTCGAACTGGCCCACCTGCAACGGCACCCGGTCGCAGGTGGCGTCGCCGATGGCGCCGAACATGATCTGCGGGTCGCTGGCGTACCCCTGCCGTTGCAGCAGCCCGAGCAGCTGCGGCAGCTTGGTCTGCAGGACCCGCGGGACCGTGCGCATCGAGCCGGTCACGTCGAAGAGCACGGCGACGGGCGTCGACCTGGGGTGTTCGGCGGAGTCGCGGCTCTCACGCATCGCGTCGCGGGGGTCGAGCGCGGGGTGCACGGTGCGCGCCCCGCTGTCGCTGTAGGAGAAGGCGCTCCTGCCGGTGGACCGGCGGTAGCGGTCGGCGGCGTCGTACACGTCGGTGGACCAGATTCCACTGCCCATGACAGCTCCTTAGGGGGTGAGGGTGAAGGGGCGGAAGGTGCGGGGCCCGTAGAGCCGGTCCAGCACCTGGTCGAGTTCGCGCAGCAGGCCCCACGCGTCGTCGGGCCGGTCGGAGAGGAACCGCTGCCGGCAGCCCTGGGCGAAGGTGAGGAGCTCGCGCGGCGCGTGGCGGTTGAGCAACGAGGTCATGCAGCGGGTGGCCATCCAGATGTCGGTGCCCGGCCCGCACTGCCGCTTCCGGGCGACCTCGGGTGGGTACCAGTCCTCGTGGCCGGGCACCAGCGCCGGGACCGTGCTGCCGACCGGCGTCGAGAAGCACCAGTCGACCAGCACCACGCCGTGGGCGTCCGGCTCGATCAGGACGTGTCGCGGCAGTACCGCGCCGTGCACGATGCCGGCCCGGTGGGCCAGGCCGAGCACCACCAGCAGCCGCCGCCACATCCAGGCCACGTCCCGGGCGTCCAGCCCGTCCGGGTACGCGCGCCGCACCTCGTCGAGGGTGTGCAGGCCGGGTGCGGTGGCGAGCACGTTGATCCGCCGTTCGGCGCCGCTCACGCTGTCGCGGTGCCGGAATTCGTCGACGAGCCTCGGCACGTACGGCAGGCAGCGCGGGTCGCCGCGCTCGGCGATGGTGTGCAGGGCGTGCGCCTCGCGGGCCATCAGGTCGTTGTCGGTGGGCCGTCGGGGCAGCTTGAGCAGCCGGTCGTCGCCGACGTCGTAGAGGTCGGCCAGGTCGCCGGAGTGGGCCGGCGCGCCGAGTCGGTAGTCGCCGAGGACGGTTACCCGCCGGGCCTGCCACCGGGTGGTGACGTGGATGAAGGCTTCGGTGGCTTCGGCGCGTACCGCCGGGTCGGTCGGCAGGCGGTCGGGGTGCAGGGCCGCGACCAGCTCGCGGTAGCGGCGGGCCGACTGATCGGTGCCGAACAGGTCGGTGTCGGTGCGGGCGGAAGCGACCAGGCGGATGGCCTCGGTGGTCCTCACCGCACCGTCTCCTCGCGGGCGGGGCGCAGCAGCGCCGGGTGCAGCAGCCGGGCGTCGCCGGCCCGGTAGAGCCGGGCGCGGGGGCCGCCTCGGGCCCCACCGCGCTCGGTGCTGGCGCCGGTGCTCTCCACGAAGCCCGGCACGGAGAGCACCTTGCGGTGGAAGTTGCCGGCGTGCAGCGGGTGTCCCCAGACGGTCTCGTAGACGGCCCGCAGCTCGCTGATGGTGAACTCGGCGGCGAGGAAGCGGGTGGCGAGCGGGGTGTACTCCAGCTTGGAGCGGGCCCGTTCCAGCGCGTCGTCGATGATCCGGCCGTGGTCGAAGGCGAGCTGTCGGCTGGTCAACGCGGTCACCGGCAGCCAGATCGCCTCGTCGGCGTCGCTGCCGGCGGCGGGGTCGGGCAGGTCGGGGGCGAACGCGAGGTGGGCGATCGAGACGACCCGCATCCGCGGGTCCCGGTCGGGAGCGCCATAGCTGCCCAACTGCTCCAGGTGTACGCGGCGCAGCTCCTCGCCGCCGAGCCCGGTCTCCTCGGCCAGCTCCCGTCGGGCACCGGCGGTCAGGTCCTCGTCGGGGCGGACGAAGCCGCCGGGCAGCGCCCAGTGCCCGGCGAAGGGTGCCTCGCCGCGCCGGATCAGCAGCAGGTGCAGCGCGTCGTCGCGGATGGTCAGCGCCACCACGTCGACGGTCACGGCGACCGACGGGTAGGCCCGGGGGTCGTACGCGGCCAGGAACTCCTGCTCGTTCATCGTGTCACTCTCATTCTGAGAACATCTCGCTGTGAGAACAACTTAACGCATGGGGGCACCGTTGCCAAGAGGGCGCAATCAGCGCACGGGAGCTTTCGGTGCGCTCAGCGCACGGGACGGTTCGGTGCGCTCAGCGCACGGGACGGTTCGGTGCGCTCAGCGCACGGGACGGTTCGGTGCGCTCAGCGCAGGTGACCCGTCAGGTGTGGTCGGCCACGCGAGTCGTGCAGTGCGAAGCCGCCGTCCGGCAGCAGCGCGAAGCTCACCGTGCTCGGCAGCGGCACGGGCAGCTTGAAGGCGACCTCGACGGTGTACGCGTCGGGCAGTCGGGCCTCCAGCGCGGCCAGGCAGCGCGCCTTGCTCCACATGCCGTGCGCGATCGGCCGGCGGAAACCGAACAGCCGCGCCCCGAGTCGGGACGTGTGGATCGGGTTGTGGTCGCCGGAGACCCGCGCGTACTCCGTACCGACGCGCGGTTCCACCCGCCAGCGGGCAGTGGCCGTCGGCGGGGCGGGCCGTTCGCCCCGGTCGCGTCCGCCGGGCGTGCGCTCCCGACCGAGGTAGGTCGAGACGCCGCGCCACACCTCCTCCCCGTCGACCGAGCCGACCAGCACCACGTCGACCTGCCGCCCCCGGTCGTGTGGCCGCAGGTTCTCCGCGTACGTGGTGAAGTCGAGGGTCTCGTCGGCGGTGATCGGGCGGTGCACGGTGATCCGATTGCCGACGTGAACCAGGCCGAGCAGCGGGACGGGGAAGTCCGGCGCGGTCATCAAGCGCAGGGCCAGTGGGAAGCCCATGACGTGCGGAAACGTCGCGGGCAGCCGATCGCTCAGCCGGAACCCGCAGACCCGGTCGTAGTCGGCCAACCGCCCCCGGTCCACTGTCACCCCGCCCACCGTCAACTCGACCGCCGGCAGGTCGGGCCCGCGCCGCCCGCCCCCGAGGCCCGGCAGCGCGCCGAGCAACGCCCGTCGGTGCAGCGCCCCGGCCGCCGGCATCCGAGCCAGCTCGACACTGGTGCGACCGCCCGGTCCCGGCTGCCCGCCCATCACGCCCCCAGCAGGCTCTGCCCGCACACCCGGACCACGTTTCCGCTGACCGCGCCGCTGGCCGGCCAGGCCAGCCAACCGATCGTCTCGGCCACGTCCACCGGCAACCCGCCCTGGGCCAGGCTGTTCATCCGCCGGCCCGCCTCGCGGACCACCAGCGGGATGCGCGCGGTCAGCCGGGTCTCGATGAAGCCCGGGGCCACCGCGTTGACGCTGATCCCCCGTTCCCGCAGGGTCGGGGCCAGTGAGTCGACCAACCCGATCACGCCCGCCTTGCTGGTGGCGTAGTTGGTCTGCCCCCGGTTGCCGGCGATCCCGGCGATCGAGGAGACCGAGATGATCCGTCCGCCGGCCGGGATCAGCTCCCGCTCCAGCAGCACGTCGTTGATCCGCTCCTGGCTGGAGAGGTTGACGTCGATGACCTGGTCCCACCGGTCGGCGTCCATCCGGCCGAGCGTCTTGTCGCGGGTGATGCCGGCGTTGTGCACCACCACGTCGACCCGGCCGTGCCGGCTGGCCAGGTGCTCGGCGAGCCGGGTCGGCGCGTCCGGCGCGGTCAGGTCGAGTTGGACGGCGGTGCCGCCGATGTCGTTCGCCACCGCGGCGAGCGCGTCGCCGGCCGCCGGGATGTCCAGAGCCACCACCGTCGCGCCGTCGCGGGCCAGCACCTTGGCCAGCGCCGCGCCGATGCCCCGCGCGGCGCCGGTGACCAGCACCACCTGACCGTCCAGTGGGCGGTCCCAGTCGGCCGGGGCGCTCGCCGTGCCGCCGCCGACCCGGACGACCTGCCCCGACACGTACGCGGACCGCCCGGACAGCAGGAAACGGATGGTCGATTCGAGGCTGGTGGCCGTGCCCGCTGCGGGGGTCGGGCCGTCGGCGCGGCTCACGTAGACGAGTTGCGCGGTGCTGCCCCGGCCGAATTCCTTGCCGACGCTGCGGACCAGCCCTTCGAGGGCGCGCTGGGCCGTCGCCTCGCGGGGTGTCGCGCACTCCTGCGGCGGGGTGCCCAGCACGATCACCCGACCGCTGGGCAGCACGGCCCGGGCCTGCGGGTGGAAGAAGTCGTAGAGCTGGCGCAGCTCGGTCGAGTCGGTGATCCCGGTGGCGTCGAAGAGCAGTGCCCCGTACCGCTGCCCGGTGGCGGCCGGGTCGGCCAGCTCGACCCCGGCGGCGGTCAGCATCTTGGCGAGCGGCTCGGCGAGCCGGCCGCCGGTGGCCGCGCCGAGCAGCGCCGGCCCGGGCAGCAGCGGGTCGCCGGGGTGGTGCCGGCGCAGTCGGGGCGGGTCGGGCAGCCCGAGGCGCTTGACCAGCGCGCGGCCGGCGGCCGATTGGACGAAGCTCGCGTACCTGTCGGTCATGGGCGTAGCCTACTGGCGAGTAGGGTTTGAGCAACACATCTTGAGGAGGCGGATCGTGCAGAGCATCCGGCGGGTCGCGGTCATCGGGGGCAACCGCATCCCCTTCGCCCGTTCCAACTCCCGCTATGCGGAGGCGTCGAACGCGGACCTGCTCGGCGCGGCGCTCGACGGCCTGATCGCCCGCTACGGCCTGGCCGGGCAGCGGGTCGGTGAGGTGGTGACCGGGGCGGTGCTCAAGCACTCCCGCGACTTCAACCTCACCCGCGAGGTCGTCCTCGGCTCCCGGCTCGACCCGCACACCCCGGCGTACGACATCCAGCAGGCGTGCGGCACCGGCCTGGAGGCGACGATCCTGGTCGCCAACAAGATCGCCCTCGGCCAGCTCGACGTGGGCATCGCCGGTGGCGTGGACACCACCTCCGACGCCCCGCTCGCCGTCAACGAGGAGATGCGCCGCACGCTGCTCAAGCTCAACAGCGCCCGCACCCTGGGCGAACGGCTCAAGATCGCGGCGAAGCTGCGCCCGCTCCAGCCGTTCAAGCCGGACATCCCGCGCAACGCCGAGCCGCGTACCGGCCTGTCCATGGGTGACCATGCCGCCCGAACCGCCATGCGGTGGCAGATCGACAGGCGATCCCAGGACGAGCTGGCGCTGCGCTCGCACCAGCGGCTCGCCGCCGCGTACGAGCGGGGCTTCTTCGACGACCTGATGACGCCGTACCTGGGGCTCACCCGCGACGCGAACCTGCGCCCGGACAGCAGCCTGGAGAAGCTCGGTTCACTGAAGCCGGTCTTCGGCACCCGTGGCCCGGACGCCGAGCACGCCACCATGACCGCCGGCAACTCGTCGCCCCTCACCGACGGCGCATCCACCGTGCTGCTGGCCAGCGAGGAGTGGGCGGCGGCGCACAACCTGCCGGTGTTGGCCTGGTTCAGCTGGTCGGAGACGGCGGCGGTGGACTTCGTCCACGGCGACGAGGGGCTGCTGATGGCACCCGCGTACGCGGTCCCCCGAATGCTGGCCCGCGCCGGCCTGACGTTGCAGGACTTCGACTACTACGAGATCCACGAGGCGTTCGCGTCGCAGGTGCTGGCCACCCTCGCCGCCTGGGAGTCCCCGGAGTTCTGCAAGGACCGGCTCGGCCTGGACGCGCCGCTGGGCGCTGTCGACACCGGCCGGCTCAACGTCAACGGCTCGTCGCTGGCCGCCGGGCACCCGTTTGCCGCCACCGGCGGGCGGATCGTCGCCACCCTGGCCAAACTGCTGGCCGAGAAGGGCAGCGGACGCGGGCTGATCTCCATCTGCGCCGCCGGCGGTCAGGGCGTGACAGCCATCCTGGAGCGCTGAACGCACGGCGGTCCGTCCCTTATCGGGACGCCTGCCGGCGGGCGTTAACGGACCGTTCAGGAGTTGGTCCGCTGGCGGAGGGTTTACCACGCGATGGTGATCGTTGCCGCGCTCTCGGCGCGGGAACTGCTCACTCCTGCGTGCGGAACGGGGCGTGTCACCGTGGAGTCAGCCCTCAGCCGGACGACCACCCTCTCGGTGGTCATCCCGATGTTCAACGAGGCTGCGGTCATTCCAGCGCTGGTCGCCCGGCTGCGACCGGTGCTCGACGCGCTCGCCGTCGACTACGAGGTGGTCGCCGTCGACGACGGCAGCCGGGACGACACCGTGTCGGCGCTCTTCGACCACGGCCGGGAGTGGCCGCAACTGCGGGTGCTCCGGCTGCGGCGCAACAGTGGCCACCAGGCGGCGTTGACCGCCGGCCTGCACCGGGCCGTCGGACAGTGGGTGGTCAGCCTCGACGCCGATCTCCAGGATCCGCCGGAGACCATCGCCGAGATGCTCCGGGTGGCCCGTGAGGACGGGGTGGACGTCGTCTACGGCGTTCGCGCCGACCGCAGCACCGACACGATGTTCAAGCGCAACACCGCCCGCGGCTACTACTGGGCGATGCGCCGGCTCGTCGGCGTCGACCTGCCCGCGCAGGCCGGCGACTTCCGGTTGCTCAGCCGGGACGTGATCGAGGTGCTGCGCCGGTTGCCCGAACGCGCCCCGGTCTACCGGCTGCTGGTGCCGTCGCTCGGCTTCCCCAGCGCCGAGGTGCGCTACGACCGGGAGGCCCGCGCCGCCGGTGAGACGAAGTATCCGCTGCGCCGGATGATGGCCCTGGCCTGGGAGAGCACCGCGAACTTCTCCGCCGCGCCGCTGCGCCTGGCCACCTGGCTGGGGATGTCCAGCTTCCTGCTCTGCCTCGCGCTGATCGTGTTCGGCATGGTCGTGCACGTCTCCGGCGCCACCATCCCCGGCTGGACGTCGATGTTCGTCGCGGTGCTGCTGCTCAGTGGGGTGCAGTTGATCTGCCTCGGCCTGTTGGGTGACTACGTCGGCCGGATCTACGCCACGGTGCAGAACCGGCCCGCGTTCCACATCGGGTTCGACTCCCGGGACGAGCGGGACGAGGCCGCGGGCGCGAAGCCCGCCGCACGGGGCGACGACCGTACGCCGAACTTCGATTCGGTGGTCGGCGTCCGTGGCTGACACCCTGGTGGCCGAGCGGGTCGACACCCCGACCCCGACGTCGCGTCGGACCGTTCTCGTACCGCTGCTCAGCACGCTCCCGTGGGCGCTGGTGATCGCCGCGCTGCTCGTGGTCTGGTCCCGCGGCGGCGTGCCCGGCTTGGACCTCGCCCGGTTCGGCGCGTACTGGGTCCTCGCGTTGGTGCTCCCCGGAACCCTGGTGCACCGCGCGCTGCGCGGCAGCCGGGGCAACCTCCCGGAGGACCTCGGCTACGGCGCGGCCACCGGTCTGCTGTTGGAGATCATCGCCTGGGCGTTGGCCGCGGCGACCGGTCAGCAGTCCCTGTTGCGGTGGTGGCCGCTGCCCGTCCTCGTCGCGTTCGCCGCCGTCCCCGGGCTGCGCCGGCACTGGCGGGTCGGCGAGCGCCGGCCACTGCCGCTGGCCTGGCACTGGGGGATGGGCGCGGCGCTGCTGCTGGTGCTGACCTGGGGGTACACCCAGTGGCGGATGGTTCCGTTGCCACCGGTGTACGGCGGCTACTACCAGGACGTGCTCTACCACCTGGGTCTGGTGCAGGAGCTGACCCGGGCGATGCCGTTCGAGTTGCCGCACGTCGCCGGGGAGGCGCTGCGTTACCACTACCTGTCCGACGCGCACATCGCCAGCGGCAGCATGATCACCGGAATCTCGCCAGCGGTGGTGCTGCTGCGACTCTGGCTGGTGCCGGTGATCGGTACGGCGGTGCTGCTCGCGGCCGCGCTCGCCCGCGACCTGAGCGGGGCCGTCTGGGCCGGCCCGGTGGCCGCCCTCGCCGCCTTCATCGGGACCACTGTCACGCTCGGCTCGCCGGTCGGCGCGTCCGGCGAGATGCCGCTGTCGTACGCCAGCCCCTCGCAGACGTACGCGCTGGTGCCGCTGCTGCTGCTCGCCGGGCTGGTCGTCGACGTGGCCCGGGGGCGGTCCCTCGGCGCGGCCTGGGCGCTGGTTCCGGTGCTCGGGCTGGTCTGCGCCGGGGCGAAGTCCAGCGCGTTGCCGCCGCTGATCGCCGGCCTGGGTCTCACCGCCGTCGTGTTCTGGTGGCGCAGAAGACAGGTCCCCCGACCGGCACTGGTGGCGCTGGCCTGCCTGGTGGCGGCGATGGCGCTCGGTTTCCGGCTGTTCGCCGGTGGCGGGGCGGGCACGTTACGTGTGCAGGCGTTGGCGTTGCTGCACTTCATCGCCCCGTACGCGGAGACCCTCGGCACGGGCGACGGAATCTGGCCGAGCGCGCCGCTGCCGCCGGGCATCAACGACGGTGGTCTTCTCGGCTGGCTGCTGGCGTTCGCCGTGGTCGCCTGGTGGGTGCTGGGTCAGGCGCCCCGGTGGGTGGGCATGGGCCTGCTCGTCGACGGTGGGCACCGGGCCGATCCGGCCGTCTGGCTGCTCGCCGGCACGGTACTGGCCGGGGCGGGAGCCACCTGGGTGTTCCAGCACCCGTCGATCAGTCAGATCTACTTCTGGATGGGGGTCATCCCGGTCGGTGTCGTGCTGACCACCTGGTCCCTCGCCCAGGCCCGCGTGCCCTGGCCGGTGCTGGTGGTGCCCGCCGTGGCCGGCGCGCTGGCCGGGCTCGCCACGGCCGGCACGGTGGTGGGCTTCGCCGTGCCGAGGATCAGCCGTCCCGGCACCCCCACCACCTCGACCGTCGAGGGGTGGCTGCGGGTGCTGGGTCTCTCGGCGGCCCGGTACGTGCTGTTCGTGGCGGTGGCCGCCGCGCTCGCCGTCGGGGTGGCCGCCCTGTGGCGGCGCCGCGTGCCGGGGCGGGCGGCCCCGGCGGGGCGTCGGCGGGCGGCGGCGATCGCCCTGACCGGGGTGACCGCGGCGATGCTCGGTGCCAGCGCCGCCGTCGTCGTGGGCGGGACCGTCCGTTCGGTGCTGACCGAGCCGGTGCCGGCGACCGGGCCGCAGCCGTACGCGCTGACCGCCGACGAGATGCGCGCGGCGCTGTGGCTGGACGACAACGCCGCCGACGACGACGTGGTCGCCACCAACGTGCACTGTCGGCCGGTGCGGACCACCCCGCACTGCGACGCCCGCGCGTTCTGGGTGACCGGCCTGGGCGGGCACCGCACGGTGGTGGAGAGCTGGGGCTACACCGACGAGGTGGTGGCCGCGCACGGCGTCGAGAACCTCGGGTACGCCCGACAGAGCTTCCCCGATCAGGCGTTGCTCGCGCTCAACGACGGGGTGTTCAGCAGGCCGACTCGGGCGGACCTGGACCGGCTCCGCACCGAGCACGGGGTCCGGTGGCTCTTCGCCGACAGCCGGGCGGGCGCGGTGTCGGCGGAGCTGGCCGGGTTGGCGCAGGTCCGGCTGGTCGCCGGCCCGGTCACCGTCTACGAGCTGAACCGCCAGTGACGACCTGGGCACCCCCGGCCCGGTCCCGGCGTCCACCAGCGGGTGCGGGACAATGAGGTACGTGACGACGATCCCCAACGTGCTGGCCAACCGGTACGCCTCGCCCGAACTGGCAGCCCTCTGGTCCCCGGAGGAGAAGGTCCGGATGGAGCGGCGGCTCTGGCTCGCCGTGCTCCGCGCCCAGCGCGACCTGGGCGTGCCGGTGCCGGACGGCGTGGTCGAGGCGTACGAGCGGGTGCTCGACCAGGTCGACCTCGCCTCGATCGCGCAGCGGGAGCGGGTCACCCGGCACGACGTGAAGGCCCGGATCGAGGAGTTCAGCGCGCTCGCCGGGCACGAGCACGTGCACAAGGGGATGACCTCCCGGGACCTCACCGAGAACGTCGAGCAGCTACAGGTGCGCGCCTCGCTGGAGCTGATCCGTGACCGGGTGGTGGCCACCCTGGCCCGGCTCGCCTTCCTGGCGTACGAGCACTCCGAGCTGGTCATGACCGGCCGTTCGCACAACGTCGCCGCCCAGGCCACCACGCTGGGCAAGCGCTTCGCGTCGGCGGCGGAGGAGCTGCTGATCGCGTACGAGCGGCTGGAGGAGCTGATCGCCCGCTACCCGCTGCGGGGGATCAAGGGACCGGTCGGCACGGCAGCCGACCAACTCGACCTCTTCGACGGCGACGCCGACAAGGTGGCCGAGTTGGAGCGGCGGGTCGCCGAGCACCTGGGGTTCTCCCGGGTGCTGGACAGCGTCGGGCAGGTCTACCCGCGTTCACTCGACTTCGACGTGCTGGCCGCGCTGGCACAGACCGCCGCCGCGCCGTCGTCGTTGGCCACCACGATCCGGTTGATGGTCGGCCAGGAGTTGGCGACCGAGGGCTTCAAGCCGGGCCAGGTCGGTTCCAGCGCGATGCCGCACAAGATGAACACCCGCTCGTCGGAGCGGGTGAACGGTTTCGCCGTGATCATCCGGGGTTACCTGTCGATGGTCGGCGAGTTGGCCGGTGACCAGTGGAACGAGGGGGACGTGTCCTGCTCGGTGGTCCGCCGGGTGGCGCTGCCGGACGCGTTCTTCGCCGCCGACGGGCTGTTCCAGACGTTCCTCACCGTGCTCGACGAGTTCGGCGCGTACCCGGCGGTGATCAACCGGGAGCTGGAGCGTTTCCTGCCGTTCCTCGCCACCACGAAGATCCTGGTCGCGGCGGTCCGTCGGGGCGTCGGCCGGGAGGTCGCCCACGAGGTGATCAAGGAGCACGCGGTGGCGGTGGCGCTGGCGATGCGCGAGAAGGGCGCACCGGAGAACGACCTCTTCGACCGCCTGGCGGCGGACGGCCGGCTCGGCCTGTCCCGCGCCGACATCGACACCCTGGTCGCCGACCGCAACGCCTTCGTCGGTGCCGCCCAGGCCCAGGTGGCGGCGGTGACCAAGCGGATCACCAAGGTGGTGGAAACCCACCCCGACGCCGCGACCTACAGCCCACCCCCCATCCTGTAACGCCCCGCCCCCGCCCCCGCGCCGAGCGCCGTTGATCATGAGGTTGACGGGTGGTTTCGGGCCCTGCCCGCCCGCCAACCT
>NZ_JARVKT010000053.1:0-23738 GCF_029809455.1 Micromonospora sp. DH14
CAAGTGGAACCCCAACCGGGGCATTCCCTACTCCGCACCCCGGCGCTTTCAGCGCCAGGCACTTTTACTACGTTACCCGCTCGTTTCCACCCTGTCAAACCGATATTTCGCGGTTCGTCATGCTTCAGCGAGATTGCGGATACTCTTACTGCTTCGAGTCCACGATGACGCGCGTCGTTTCCGACGTTCGTTTCTGTCGTGGGAAGCCGCAGACCGGCCGATCGCCGCTTCGCGGCTCTCCGCCCGGCTCCTGCCGGCTTCAGAACTCTACCCGGTCGGCTTCGCGTTCGCAACCCCGTATCCGGAGTGTTCCGCACCGCCCGATCCTCAGTCTCGCTCGGCGTTCCCGCCACGAGCCTGGTGCCCGTTCTCGGCCGGTTTGTCCGGCCTCCCCCGTGCAGAGAGAAAGTTACGCGGCCGGCCCGGAGAAGGCAAATCAGGGTTCATCACTGGTTCGGGCGAGGTGCGCGGCAGGCTCCTCGGTGCGGCCGAGGACGCGGACCGCCTCGACGTGCCAGAGTGTCAGTCATGGATGAGTCCGGGCACGGTGCCAGGGTGGTCGCCGAGGAGGCACTGCTCGGCCTCATCGGGCCGTTCTGGCAGGTGGTGATCGGTGCGGTGGTGCTGGTCGTACTCGTGCTCTCGGTGGGACGACTGGCCCGCCGGGGCCGGTCCCGGATGACCACGGCGCTGCTGGTCACCGCGGCGGCCATCGCCGGGTTCGCGGTGATCGGCGTCCTGCTGGAGGGCTGAGGCTCAGAGCCGGCGGTTGGCGAGGCTGGGCAGCTCGGCGCGGATCGCGTCGAGCCGGTCGAGGTCCAGGTCGACGACGGAAACTCCCGGCCCATCCGGCACCTGGCCGATGACCGTCCCCCACGGGTCGACCACCATGCTGCGCCCGAAGCAGGTGCGACCCGGCTCGTGGTCGCCGGTCTGGCCGGCCGCCGCCACGAAACACTGGTTCTCGATCGCCCTGGCCCGCAACAGAACCTCCCAGTGGTCGCGGCCGGTGTGCATCATGAATGCCGCCGGAACCACCAGCAGCTGCGCGCCACCATCGGACGCGAGCCGCCGGTACAGCTCCGGGAAGCGCAGGTCGTAACAGATCGACAGGCCGACCCTCAGCCCTTCGACGTCGACCACCACCGGCTGGACCCCGGGCGCGACACTCGCCGACTCCCGGTACGAGACCCGACCGGGGATCTCCACGTCGTACAGGTGGATCTTGCGGTAGCTCGCGGCCAGGCTGCCGGAACGGTCGAAGACCAGCGACGTGTTCCAGGTGTGCTCCGGGTCCGGGCCGGCCTCGTGGAACGAGCCGGCCACCAGCCAGATTCCGAGCCGGCGGGCGACCCCGGCGAAGAAGCTGCCAACCTCCCCGTCGACCGGCTCCGGTTCAGGCAGCCCCGCGGCGGGCCCCAGGTAGTCGACGTACTCGGGGAGGACGGCGAGGTCGGCGCCGCCGGCGGCAGCGCGCTCCAGCAGGGCCTCCGCGGCCGCCAGATTGGCCTTACGGTCGTCCCGGGCGTTCAGCTGGCAGACGGCGACACGCATGTGCAAAGGGTACGGCTGGAAGACCGCTCACGGACAGGGTCACAACCCGGCCGGCGCGAGTGGTCAGCGGCCGGCGCCCGAACGCGATCACGCCGGCCGTCCCAGAACTCGACGGCCGGCGTGATGCGGGGAGGATCAGGCGGACTTCTCTTCGCGATCGCGGCGGGCACGCCGGCCGGTGAACTCGCGCGGCACGATCGTCGGGTTGACGTTCTCCAGGACGACCTCGCGGGTGATCAGCACGCGGGCGGCGTCCGGGTTGCTCGGCACCTCGTACATCGCGGAGAGCAGGACCTCCTCGATGATCGCCCGCAGGCCACGGGCACCAGTGCCCCGCAGCATCGCCTGATCGGCGATGGCTTCCAGCGCCGCCTCGTCGAACTCCAACTCGACGCCGTCCAGCTCGAACAGGCGCTGGTACTGCCGCACCAGGGCGTTGCGCGGCTCGGTGAGGATCCGCACGAGGGCGCTGCGGTCCAGGCTGCGCACGTTGGTGATCACCGGCAGCCGGCCGACGAACTCGGGGATCAGCCCGAACTTGAGCATGTCCTCCGGCATGACCTGGCTGAAGATGTCGTCGGTCGACCGCTCGGACACCGACCGGAGCCGGGCGCCGAAGCCCGTGCCACCCTGCCCGGTGCGGGACTCGATGATCTGGTCGAGGCCGGCGAACGCGCCACCGCAGATGAACAGCACGTTGGTGGTGTCGATCTGGATGAACTCCTGGTGCGGGTGCTTACGGCCGCCCTGCGGCGGCACGTT
Organism: Micromonospora sp. DH14; assembly: GCF_029809455.1. Taxonomy (NCBI): domain Bacteria; kingdom Bacillati; phylum Actinomycetota; class Actinomycetes; order Micromonosporales; family Micromonosporaceae; genus Micromonospora; species Micromonospora sp. DH14. The sequence goes on from NZ_JARVKT010000053.1 coordinate 2,317, forward strand.
GGCCACCGTGCCCTCAAGCATCTTGAGCAGTGCCTGCTGCACACCCTCGCCGGAGACGTCCCGGGTGATCGAGGGATTTTCCGACTTGCGGGCGATCTTGTCGACCTCGTCGATGTAGATGATCCCGGTCTCGGCGCGCTTGATGTCGTAGTCGGCGGCCTGGATCAGCTTGAGGAGGATGTTCTCCACGTCCTCGCCGACGTAGCCCGCCTCGGTCAGCGCTGTCGCGTCGGCGATGGCGAACGGAACGTTCAACATCCGGGCCAGGGTCTGCGCCAGGTGGGTCTTGCCGCACCCCGTCGGACCGAGCAGCAGGATGTTGGACTTGGCCAGCTCGACGGCGTCACTGCCGGAGCCCGGCGCGCCAGCCGCCTCGGCCTGGATCCGCTTGTAGTGGTTGTAGACCGCGACGGCCAGTGCCTTCTTCGCCTGATCCTGACCCACGACGTAGGTGTCGAGGAACTGGCAGATCTCCATCGGCTTGGGAAGCTCTTCCCACTTCACCTCGCCGGACTCGGCCAGCTCCTCTTCGATGATCTCGTTACAGAGATCGATGCACTCGTCGCAGATGTAGACCCCTGGGCCCGCGATGAGCTTCTTGACCTGCTTCTGCGACTTGCCGCAGAAGGAGCATTTCAGTAGGTCGCCGCCGTCACCGATCCGTGCCACCTACGTTCTCCCTGCACTCATCGGCCGGAGACCCGGCCCTGACCTGCGGACGTTGCGCTCCGCCCGGCTTCGTTCGCGCCGCCGGGCCAACCGGCGAAGCGGTACGGACCCGACGTTACCCGCTGGCGGGGCATTCTCCGACCCCCAAAACGGGTGTGTCAGAGGTCGGCCGGGAACGAAGCCCCGGCCAACCTCTGACCCGATGCTGCTCAGCGAGCGGCGTTGGCCGCCAGCAGACCCTTCTTGCGACTGGTCAGGATCGTGTCGACCAGCCCGTACTCCTTGGACTCCTCGGCCGTCATGATCTTGTCACGGTCGATGTCCTTGCGAACCTGCTCGATCGGGCGGTTGCAGTGGCGGGACAGCATGTCCTCCAGCTGCGTACGCATCCGCAGGATCTCCCGGGCCTGGATCTCGATGTCCGAGCCCTGCCCGTAGCCGCCCTCGGTGGCCGGCTGGTGGATGATGATCCGCGAGTTCGGCAGGGCCATCCGCTTACCCGGAGTGCCCGCCGAGAGCAGCACCGCCGCCGCGCTCGCCGCCTGCCCGAGGCAGACCGTCGAGATGTCCGGACGGACGTACTGCATGGTGTCGTAGATCGCCGTCATGGCGGTGAACGACCCACCCGGCGAGTTGATGTACATGATGATGTCGCGGTCCGGGTCGGTGCCCTCGAGCGTCAGCAGCTGGGCCATCACGTCGTTCGCCGACGCGTCGTCCACCTGGACGCCGAGGAAGATGATCCGGTCCTCGAAGAGCTTGTTGTACGGGTTCGACTCCTTGACCCCGTACGACGTGCGCTCAACGAACGACGGCAGCACGTAGCGGTTGTGCACGGCCGCGAACTGGGGCGGCAGGCTCAGATCGGTCATCGTCAGCTCCTCAGCTCAGGGTCCCGGCGCCATCCGGAACCTGTGCGGCCCCGATGATCACCTTGTCGATGAAGCCGTAGTCCATGGCCTCCTGGGCGGTGAACCAACGGTCCCGGTCCGAGTCGGCCTCGATCTGCGACTGGCTCTGGCCGGTGTGGTGTGCGACCCGCTCCTGGAACATCCGCTTCGTGTAGAGCATCTGCTCCGCCTGGATGGCGATGTCGGACGCCGTGCCGCCCAGACCACCGGACGGCTGGTGCATCATGATCCGTGCGTGGGGCAGGGCGTACCGCTTGCCCTTGGTGCCCGCGCAGAGCAGCAGCTGGCCCATCGAGGCAGCCATGCCCATCGCCACGGTCGACACGTCGTTGTCGATGAACTGCATGGTGTCGTAGATCGCCATGCCGGAGTAGACCGAGCCACCCGGCGAGTTGATCCACAGGTTGATGTCGCGGTCCGGGTCCTCCGCGGCGAGCAGCAGCAGCTGCGCGCAGATGCGGTTGGCGACCTGGTCGGTCACCTCACTGCCCAGGAAGATGATGCGTTCCTTGAGCAACCGGTTGTAGACCGAGTCGTCGAGGTTGCCAATGGAGTCGCCACCGCGCGCGTCAATCGCCCGGAGCGACTTCTTGGGGATGTGCATGTCGGTCATGGCAGCCCTTCGCTCTCCGTACCGTCTTTCCCGACACTAACCGCTGTGCGGGGCGGCAGAGTCCCGGTCGGGGCAGTGTTCGCTCTCAGCGCAGCTGTGTCGGGCGTACCCCAGAAAGGGAAACGGCCGCCGTCTGCCGCTGAGCGGCGGACGGCGGCCGCGACCCGACGATCAGTGTTCGTGGTTGTGCTCCGCCTCGTTGGCGGCGCGCAGCGCGTCGAGGGTGATCCCGTTGCCGGCCGAGTCCTTGATCGTGATCCGCTCCATGACAGCCGCGAGCGCCTTGCCCCGCCGCACGTCGCCGAAGACCGCGGCGGCCGCGCCGGAGCGCACCAGCTGGTCGTAGTACTGCTGCGGGGCCATCCCGGCACGCTGCGCCCGGTGCACGATCTCGTGCCCGAACTCGTCGTCGGAGACCTGCACGTCCTCCGCGTCGGCCAGCGTGTCCAGCAGGAGCTGGACCTTGACGCCCTCGGTCGCCGCCTCGGTCAGCTCGGCGTCGATCTGCTCCTCGGTCTTGTCCTCGGCCGCGAGGTACTCCTCCATCGAGGCGCCGATGCGCTCCAGCTGGTCGATCATCGCCTGCTTGCGGCTCGCGACCTCCTCGCGGACGACACCCTCCGGGGCCGGGATATCGGCGGCCTCGACCAGCTGGGCCAGGGCCTTGTCCCGGGCGGCGTAGATCTGCTCGACCTGCTTGCCCTGGGTGACCCGCGCCCGCAGGTCGCCGCGCAGCTCCTCGATCGTGTCGAACTCGCTGGCCATCTGGGCGAACTCGTCGTTCAGCTCGGGCAGCTCCTTCTCCTTGACCGTGCGCACGGTCACCGCCACGTCGGCGTCGCGACCGGCGAAGTCGCCGCCGACCAGCTGGGTGGTGAAGGTGGTGTCCTCGCCGGCGGCCAGGCCGACGACTGCCTCGTCCAGGCCCGGCAGGAGCTGCTTGCTGCCCACCTCGTGGGAGATGTTGCTCGCCTGACCGCCCGGCACGTCCTCGCCGTCGACGGTGGCGTTCAGGTCGATCTGGACGTAGTCACCCTCGGCGGCGGCCCGCTCGACGGTCTTGAGGGTCGCGAAACGCTCCCGCAGGTTCTTCACCTGCTCGTCGATCTCGCTCTCGTCGATCTGCAGCTCGTCGACGGTCACCTCGATGGTGCTCGCGTCCGGGATGGTGATCTCCGGACGGACGTCGACCTCGGCCGTGAAGTTCAGCGAGTCACCGTCGTTGAACTCGGTGATCTCGACCTCCGGGCGCCCCAGCGTCTTCAGGTCGTGCTCGCGCACCGCGGCGAGGATGTTCTCCGGGATGGCCTCCTGGACCGCCTCGTTGAGGACGGTGCCCCGGCCCACCCGCTGGTCGATCACCGCGGTCGGCACCTTGCCCCGGCGGAAGCCCGGAACCTGGACCTGCGAACCGATCTCCCGGTACGCCTTCTTGAGGCTCGGCTCGAGCTCGACGAACGGCACCTCGATGGCGAGCCGCACGCGCGTCGGGCTCAGAGTCTCGACGGTGCTCTTCACAGGCGTACTCCTTGACGGATCTCAGTTGAGTCTGGGCGTGATTCAGCCCATCGAGTGTAGGCGAGCCGGCCTGACGCTCCGGCATCGCCCGGGGACCGCACTGGGCGGCACCCGGGGCGGCCCGGCCGCGGACGACAGTCGGGGTGGCGGGATTTGAACCCACGGCCCCTCGCTCCCAAAGCGAGTGCGCTACCAAGCTGCGCCACACCCCGTGGCGACGTGCAGTCTATGCCGTCGCCACGCCTCAGGTGGTGCCGGGGCGTCCCCCACCCGGACACATCGCCTGAAAACAGCCATTCCGCCCACCCGGGCGCCGCCACGATCCGCTGGGCGATCCAAGATCCGCACAACATCACTGATGTAGTGGTCTCCTCGCACGGCAAGGCCGCTACATCCCGGATGTTGTGCGGATCTTGGAGGCGTCGTGCCGCGGCGTGGAGGCGTGGCGCCGGCGGGTCGGGACGCCACGGCATCGCGGGCCGGTGGCGCGGTTACGGGCCGGCACCGGCATTGGGTACGCTATGGGCGCGTTCCGTTCCGACGGACGCACGCGGGCGTAGCTCAATGGTAGAGCTTCAGTCTTCCAAACTGACTACGCGGGTTCGATTCCCGTCGCCCGCTCCACCACCTCCAACCCAGGTCAGAGGCCGCCGCAAGGGCACCTCGACCGTGAGCGGGACGCGGCGCAGCGCGCACGGGTCACCGGGGCGGCGGAGAGACACGGCAAGGCCCAGGTGGACCGCTGGCTCGCGGCACCTGGACCCACTCGGCGAGGCCGAGGTGCCGTGTCACTTCAGGTGGAACCTCTCGTCGACGGCGAGCGCCGCCAACTGCGGTACGGAGAACGGCAGCTTCGTCAACGCGGGTCGGCTCTCGTCTAGCCGTACGCCCTGCGCCACGAAGACCACCACGCCGTCCGGATGCCGGTACGCCGACCACTGGTCCAGCCGGTCGTCGTCGGTCGGTCGGACCACCACGCCGACCCGCGCCGCGCCAACGGTCTCGACCTGACACTCGCCCCGCATGCCCCAGAACTTCTGGGCCAGGTCGCACGGCTCGGTCGGCAGCGGATTGCCGGCGTCGTACACCTCGACGACAACGCGACCGGTGCTGTTGCCCTGCGCGACGGCCACCGAAGTGGAGAAGCTCCACACGTCGGCGCCGTCCACCCTGGCCTCGAACTGCGCCTGGTGGGTCCGCAGCGTCCGCTGCTCGGCGGAGTGACCCGGTGGATCGTCGGGCGTGGTGAAACCGGCGGGCACGACAGCGACAGCCTCGCTGAGCAGGTGCGCTCCCTGGTCGTGCTTGGAGCCGGCCCGAGCGGTCCGGTCCTCCTGCGGTTGACCGTTCGGCCCGGTCGGCCACGGCTCCTTGGTGTCCGGAGCAACCAGTGGCCCACGGCCCGCCGGCTCGTAGACGTGGCCGCCGGGACTGGCGACGGCCGCGAAGCCGCTGACCGCCAGCACGACAGCCGCCGCGCCGAGCGACGCCCACACCACGCGCCGGCGGACGTGCGCCCGTCGTACCGCGCCGAGCGCGGCCGTCGTACTCAATGGTGGTGGCGGGGTGATGCCCGCCATCTCGCTGCGCAGCCCCTCGCGGAACTCTTCCTCGTTCATCGCTCCCCCATCTCGATCCCGCTGTAGGTGGGTGACAGGAGGCCGCGCAACGTGTCGAGCCCGCGTGCCGCCTGGCTCTTCACCGTCCCTGGAGAACACTCCAGCAGAGCCGCGACGTCCTCGATCGGCAGGTCCTCCCAGTACCGAAGAACCAGCACGGCCCGCTGCCGCGGTGCCACCCGGGCCAGCGCCTGGAGCAGCACCAGCCGGCTCTCCGGCGAGTCGGACGGGGCCACCTGCTCGGTGTCCTCGCCGCCCACCCGTTCCCGAAGCCACCAACCACGGCGGCGCTCGTCGAGGAACGTCCGGACCAGGATCTGACGCACGTAGCTGTCGAGCACCTCGTGCCGGGAGATCCGGTTCCAGACCCGGTAGAGCTTGACGAACGTGGTCTGGACCAGGTCTTCGGCCCGGTGCCAGTCGCCGCACAGCAGGTACGCGGTGCCGCGCATGGCCCCGGACCGTGCCGCGAAGTACTCGGCGAACGCCTCGTCGCGGTCGCTCATTCAGGCCTCCGATCCCCGTTTCGAGATAGTCACGCGGGGTCCGGCTCGGAGGGTTGCTCCGAAACTCCCGCAGATGTCACAGGGATCAACGCCGAACGACGTCCGAGGGCTACAAGCGTGGCCGACAGCGTCGATGAAGCTGATTACGACGTTCCGGCGTAGCTCCGGCCGGCACGGGTGATCGACCCCGCGACATCGTCGGCCCTGGATTTGCTGCTCGCGTAGGTCCAGATGTTCTGGATCATCGCCGACTTGTGCGTATGGGCCGGCCGCTCAGTGAACAGCAGGTGTTCAAGCTCCGGCGACGGCCCCTGCTCCGCCTGACCTGATTGATCGCGAGCACGTTCCGTGAGCTTTGCCCCGGCGAGTACAGGCCACCCCATCTCTTGACAGTTGTCGATCTGTGCACTGGTGTAAGGACCACGCACATCTCCGTCCGTCACAGGAGGGCACATGATCGTCCGACGACGGTGGACAGCTGCCGCCACCACAGCGATCCTGATCAGCGCGGTGCTGTCCCATCCCGGTTCCGCAGCGGCGGCACCCGCCGCCCCGGCCAGCCCGATCACCCTGACCGCCACCGAGACCGCCCTGGTCCGGGTCCAGCTCCGCGATCAGGCCCAACTGGACCGGCTCGTCGCCACCGGCGCGGACCTGGCCAACCGACCCCGCGCCCGCGACGGGCGGATCCTCGCCGACCTGGTGCTCACCGGTACGCAGCTCGCCGAACTGACCGCGCAGGGCGCGACCGCCGTGCAGATCGTGCAGCGCGCCGGGGACGGCACCCGGAACTACGCCGACAGCGTCCGCGCGGCTCAGGCCCGCACCGCCGCCGGGCTGCGCGCTCCGGCCGCCGGCCAACGGACCACCGCCGCCGCGGCGGTGGACACCCTTCAGGTGCAGCAGGCGTACTGGTGGACCACCGGTGGGCAGACCTTCCTGCAGGCCCAGGTGGCCACCACCGCCACCGACGACCCGGACGTGGAGATCACGGTCAGCTGGCGGACGGCGGACGGCGCCACCGGGTCGTTCCCGCTGTACCGGTTCGAGGACTCGGGCGAGTACCAGTACCACTACAACCTTCCCCAGCCGGTGCCGAACCGGCCGGTCCAGTTGACCGCCACCTCCAGCCTCGGCGGGGTCAGCCGGGTGGTCACGCCGGCGCTCTGGCCGAACGCCTCCCCGCCCCCGCTGCCGGCCGGCTACCAGAAGGACTTCATCGACGCGTACCTCACGCCGATCGACATCCAGGCGCGGATCAAGCGCCTGGCCCGCCAGTACCGGGACCTCGTCGACGTGATCGACCTGCCGAACAGGACCCAGGGGTACCGACGCAACGCCGCCGGCTACCTGGGCGACCCGGCGGTGGCCGCCGTGGTGGTCGAGTCGGTCCGCTTCGGCGACCAGAACATGAACGGCGTACAGGTGCGGACGGTCGACCCGGGCCGGGCGAACCGCCCACTGACCGTCAACTACCGCGACCGTGTCCTCACCGTCTCGCTGGCCACCGACACCGCGGGCAAGACGGTGAGCACCACCGACGAGGTAGCGGCGGCGATCAACGCCCGCCAGCCGGAGCGGTTCCGGGCCACCGTCGAGGACGGCTCGGCCGGGCTGCCGATGCCCGTCGCCGGCCCCACCCGACTCGACGACGGCCTCCAGGGCACCGAGGTGCCCGCCCGGCCGTGGACGGTGCAGGCGCTGCGCCTCGGCGTACACCGGGACGGCTCCCGGGTCGGGGTGCTCGCGTACTCCCAGGAACACGCCCGGGAGTGGGCCACCCCACTGGTGACGCTGGAGTTCGCCGAGCGGATGCTGGCCAACGCCCGCACCGACCCGGCCACCCGTGAACTGCTGGAACAGGTCGACATCTTCGTCATCCCGACGGTGAACCCGGACGGCGCGAACTACTCGTTCAACGACTTCAACTTCCAGCGCAAGAACCTGGTCAACCACTGCACCGGGGCGGCCCGCGACCCGAAGAATCGCACCTCGTGGGGCGTCGACATCAACCGCAACTACACCGTCGGGTCGTACTTCGACGGGTACGTGGGCGCCAGCGCCAACTGCCTGTCCGGCAACTACGCGGGCACCGCCGAGCTGTCCGAGGCGGAGAGCGGCAACGTGATCGCGCTCGCCAAGGACCACCCGAACATCAAGTTCGCGATGAACGTGCACTCCTACGGCGGGTACTTCATGTGGCCGCCCGGGGCGTACCGGGCCGACGGGCGGATCACCCTGCCCCGACCGTCGATCGACGAGTCGACGCTGTTCCTCAACAGCGCCCGGCGGATCGTCGGCGCCATCGCACAGGAGCGCGGCACCGTGACCTGGCCGTCGCAGACCGGACCGGTCGCCGACGTGCTCTACTCCGCCGCCGGCAACTCGGCCGACCAGCTCTACTACGAGCTGGGCATCTTCGCCTGGGACTTCGAGGTCGGCAACGACCGGTGGAACCCGGCGACCAACCAGTGGGAGGGCGTCGGCTTCCAGCCGCCGTTCGACGAGGCGCACGGCGAATCCCAGGAGTACGCCGGCGGGCTGGTGGAGATGGTCCGGGTGGCCCGCGACTACGCCGCCGCCGAATCCGCCGGCTGATCCCTCAGCGGTGCCGTGCCCGCACCGGGGCGCGGCACCGCCGGCCGGATCTCACCCCCCTCGAAGCAGGTCGGAGCGGCCGGCCACGGATGAACCGCGACCGGCCGGGTAAGCAGCGACCTTGCCTGGTGGGGAGACGACCGGGTGCACGGGTGGGCGGGCATCGACCGGCCCGCCCGTGCACGCTCCGGATCAGTTCGAGGAGATCCAGTTCCAGGCCGAAACGACCCACTCGGTCTGCTGGAGCCACGCCACCCCCAGGCCGGCGAGGAAGACCGCCGTCGCCAGGTGGGCACCCCGGGCGCTGCGCCGGACCCGGCCCAGCTGCCGCTCCAGCACCACCCTGCCGACCAGCCGGGACAGGGCGAACAGGCCGACCGCCACCAGCAGGCTGAGCACCAACACCAGCAGCGGGCCGCTCAGGTCACCCTGGCCGGACAGCGCCCAGATCCCCCAACACACGAACGCGAACAGGCCGGCCGCCGCGCTCCACTCACCGCCGCGCCGCAGTTGCGCCATTCGCGAGCTCAGCGAGCGGCGCGGCACCGGCCCGTCGGGCCAGCCCGTGCCGGTCGGCTCCTCGGCGACCACCGGAAACGGCTCCGTCCGCGGGGTGCGCGGCTGACCCACCGGGGCGACCCCCCGACGGAACCCGTCGCGCTGCGGCGGCACCCCGACGCCGGCCTGCGGTGGCACCTCCACGGTCCGCTCCGCCCACGGCTGCGTCTGGTCTGCCATCTCGTCCTCCCCCTGACCGACGGCAACGACACCGCCTGGATTCGAGGGTAGCCAGCCGGCAAATCGGTCGCCGACCCCGGCCGGGACGCGCAGCCCACGACGGTGCCGGATCACACCGGGCAGGGTACGGTCGGTTGATGGGTGACCCCGACCGACGACGGCGACGGCTGCGCCACCCCGCCGACGCCGAGACGGCCAGACCGGGTGCCGACGGCCCGACGGCCAGCACCGCGGGCGTGCACGACGGTGACGACCCGCCCGCGCGGCGCAGGGGCGCGGGCGGCGACGAGCGCGACGGCGAGCGAGGGTTGCGCGGGTTGGTCGGTTCCGGCTCGTCCCAGGTGGGGCTGAGCGCCGCGCTACGGGCCCGGGACGCGGCCCGCCCCAACGACGACGACCTGGCCGAGGCGGAGGCCCGGGTGGTGGTGGTCCGCCGCAACTGGGTGCCCCGCGAGGAGCTGCCCCGCTCGCCGCGCTGAGCGCCGCCCGGTCAGGGCAGGTCGGGCAGCTTGCGGGTCTGCTCGTACTCGGCCACCTGGGCGATCCGGCGAGCGTGCCGCTCGTTGCCGGAGAACGGCGTGTTCAGGAACGCCTCGACGATGGCGGTCGCCTCGTCCAGCGTGTGCTGGCGGGCACCGACGGCGACCACGTTCGCGTCGTTGTGCTGGCGGGCCAGCTGAGCGGTCTCGACGCTCCAGGCCAGCGCGGCGCGGACGCCGGCGATCTTGTTCGCGGCGATCTGCTCACCGTTGCCGGAGCCACCGATGACCACTCCGAGGCCCGTCTCGTCGGCCACCACCTGGTCGCCGGTGTGCAGGCAGAACGTGGGGTAGTCGTCGTCCGGATCGTAGGCGTGCGGGCCGACGTCGACCACGTCGTAGCCCTGCATGGCCAGGTGGTTGGCCAGGTGCACCTTCAACTCGAAACCGGCGTGATCGGATCCCAGGTAGACGCGCATACCGGGAAGTCTGTCAGGCCGCGCCCGGGGACGTCACAGGGGCGTCCCCGGGCGCGGGTTCGTCACACGGTCGTGGGGACGGCGCTCAGCGCGGCAGCTCGGCGACGACCAGACCGCCGCGCGCCTTCGGGGTGAACCAGGTGCTCTTGCGGGGCATCTTCTCCCTGGCCAGGTTGACGGCGACGAAATCCGCCACGGTCACCGGGGCGATCAGGATGGCCAACTCGGCCCGCCCGGCGTCGACCTCACCGGTGAGCCAGCTCGCCGGGTAGTCACCACCGACGTAGGTGATCCGCTTGTCGCCCGGGTCCAGACCGAGCGCGTCGCGCAGCACCAGACGCTCGACCAGGGCGTGGTCCAGGTTCTCCAGGCGGGCGGAGGCCGTGGCGGGCAGGCGCACCGCGTACCCCTGTCCGTCGAGGCGGAGGTGCACGGTGCCGCCGGCCTCCGGGACCTCGACCGGGCCGTCGATCGGCTCGACCTCGGCGCCCGCGGCCCGCAGCCGGTCGAGCAGCTCGGCGGGGGTGGTGGTCAGCTCGCTGACCAGCCGGTTGTACGGCTGGATGGCCACCGACGCGGGAGTGGTGACCACGGCCAGGAAGCGCGGCAGCCCTCCGGTCTGGGCGGCCAGGCTGCGGTGGTTGCCGTCCGCGACGACCAGGTCGCCGCCACCGGCGAGAGCTGTCAACGTGGTCTGCTCCGGGCCGGGGCCGAGCAGCCAGATCGCGTGCGTGCGCCCCGCCTGGTCGGTGTCCGTCGCGGCGGGCACACCGGCCGCGGCGGTCGCCGCCGCGAGCGCCGCGTGCAGCTCATCGCCACGCCCGGTCTGCAGCAGGAGTACGGGTGAGAGCAGGTGGCCCAGCGCGTCGGCCAGCGCCACCCGCTCGCGGACCTTGGCGATGAAGACGTCCTCGTTGCGGATGACCAGGCCCGGCTCGTCCGCCCGGGTGGAGATCTGGTCGGTGTCCACCATCGCGAACATCCCGTACGCCGGCTCCTCGCCGGGTGCGCTGATCCGGTAGAGCACCACCACCTGCTCGGCGGGGGTGTAACTGCCGTCGGCCTTGGCTTCGGCGAGGCGGGACACCGCGTCCGGCAGCGCGTCGAGGAACGACTTGCCCAGGCTCTGCGGGGCGCGATGCGGCATCTCGATGCCGAGAGCACTGTGCGGGTTCGACTCGATGATCGCGGTGATCTCCGCGTCGTCGGCGAACTCGTCGTAGTTCTGCGCGCCGGTGCCGCCAGTGGTGACCCAGGCCCGGGTGATCGGATGCACGACCGTCATACCCACTGACGCTACCGGCGACGGTGTCGCCGCCGACGGGGACCCGCAGGGCGTCCACCAGATGAAAGCGCCCGGTCGGTCAGCCGGCGCGGTCGGAGGTGCCCCGGCGGTGTCGACCCGCGCTCACCGGCCCGCCGTTGCCGCGTCGACCGCTCCCGATCGGCCCGGTGTTCACGGAGCGGCGGGGCGACGTGGGCGGCCCCGGCACGGGACGGTCCGGGGGCGGCGTCGGAACGGGCCTCGGGTTCAGCGGCGGTGTCGGCACCGGACGCGGCGGAGCCGGCGGCGGGGGCGGCGGAGCCGGCGGCGGGGGCGCGGGTTCGGCCGGCGCCGCCCCCGACGGCACCAGCGCCGGCACGTCGGCCGGGACGGCGTCGGCGGGCGACGGGAGTGGGTCGACCACCGCGGGCGGGGTGAGCCGGGAGGTCACCGGGACCCGCGCCACGCCCACCACGATGGGCGGCGCGAGCAGATCCACCAGGTGGGCGGGAAGATCCGGGCGGACTGTCGGCCAGCGGGAGTCGTCGACGGACCAGTAGTCCGCGCCGGGAGTTTCGATCACCCCCTGCCGGGTCGACTGTTCGTCACCGGACGCACGGTGCTTGGCCATCGGGAATGCCTCCACGAGCTGCGGCGTGCGGCCCTACGGGTCGCTGCGGCGGACACCGAGGGAAACGACGCCGCCCGCCTCCCGGTGACGCCACGACCGTCCGCCGACCTCGGCACCCGACCCGAAACGCCCCCGTCCACGCAGCTGACGCGGCACGGACGGGGGCGCGGTGGCCGTCGCTCAGTCGAAGATCGGGTCCTGCTCCCGGGTGCGCTTGAGCTCGTAGAAGCCCGGGGTGCCGGCGACCAGCAGCACGCCGTCCCAGAGCCGGCCGGCGGCCTCCCCCTTCGGAGCCGGGGTGATCACCGGGCCGAAGAACGCCACCGGAGCGCCGTCCGGGCCGGGCGCGTGCACGACCGGAGTACCCACGTCCTGTCCGACCGGGCGCATGCCCGCCTCGTGGCTGGACCGCAGCGCCTCGTCGTAGTCGGTGCTGTCGGCGGCCGCGGCCAGCGCCGGGTCCAGGCCGGCGTCGGTGAGCGCGGCCACGTACAGCTCGGTGTTCCGCTCCTGCTTCTGCAGGTGGATCCGGGTGCCGAGCGCGGTGTAGAGCGGGCGCAGCACCTCATTGCCGTGGCGCTGCTCGGCGGCGATGCAGACCCGCACCGGGCCCCACGCCGTCTTCAGGAACTCCTTGTACTCCTCGGGCAGCTCGTCGCGGCCGTCGTTGAGCACGGCGAGGCTCATCACGTGGAACCGGATATCCACATCCCGGACCTGCTCGACCTCGAGCAGCCAGCGTGAGGTGATCCATGCCCACGGGCAGGCCGGGTCGAACCACATGTCGGCGGTGACACGTTCGGTCACGGTGAGATCCCTTCACAACGGGTGGCGCCGGGAGTCGGCGTCTCAGAAGAATCTTCACCCCGCAGCACATCGACCGGCACCCGAATGAGAGCGTGACCTCGGCCACCGCGGGCTGCCCGTACATGGAAGACTCGAATCGGGCCGGCCGTCACGAGCGGTAGGCGAACGGGCGCCGCCGGGCGTACGGCGACACGTGGGATGGAGACGAACAGTGCCGGGAGTGCGCAACCTGACGCAGGTCGAGGCGACCGAGCGGGCACGCCTGCTCAACGTGACGGGGTACGACATCAGTCTGGACCTGTCCACCGCCGTGCTGGCGGCCGACGGCCGCACGTTCAGGTCGACGACCGAGGTCCGGTTCCGCTGCTCCGAACCGGGGGCGAGCACGTTCATCGAGTTGGCCGCCGAGTCGGTGCGGTCCGCGACGCTGAACGGCACGCCCGTCGACCTCTCCGACTGGTCCGCCGAGAAGGGCCTGACCCTGTCCGGTTTGGACAGCGACAACGTCCTGGTGGTCGACGCCGACTTCGGTTACTCCAACAGCGGTCAGGGTCTGCACCGGACGGTCGACCCGGTGGACGGCGAGACGTACCTCTACAGCCAGTTCGAGACGGCCGACGCGCAGCGGGTGTACGCCTGCTTCGACCAGCCCGACCTGAAGAGCGTCTACACCTGGCACGTCACGGTGCCGGCGCACTGGCGGGCGGTGTCCAACATGCCGGTGCAGCGCGAGGAGCCCGCGGGTGAGGCGCTCAAGACGCTGCACTTCGCCGAGTCGCCCCGGATGAGCACCTACATCACGGCGATGTGCGCCGGGCCGTACCACGAGGTGCGCGACGCCCACGACGGCATCGACCTGGGGGTGTTCTGCCGGGCGTCGATGGCGCGGTACCTGGACTCCGACGACCTGTTCCTGATCACCAAGCAGGGCTTCGACTTCTTCCACGAGAAGTTCGGGGTGCGCTACCCGCTGCCGAAGTACGACCAGCTCTGGGTGCCCGACTTCAACGCCGGCGCGATGGAGAACTTCGGCTGCGTGACGCACGCCGAGTCGCACTACCTGTTCCGCTCGCAGGTCACCGACTTCGAGTACGAGCAGCGGGCCAACACGATCCTGCACGAACTGGCCCACATGTGGTTCGGTGACCTGGTCACCATGCGCTGGTGGAACGACCTGTGGCTGAACGAGTCGTTCGCCGAGTGGGCCAGCCACTGGTGCAACACCAACGCGACCCGGTTCACCGAGGCGTGGACGACCTTCCTGTCCATCCGGAAGAACTGGGGCTACCGGCAGGACCAGCTCTCCTCCACCCACCCGGTCTACACCGAGATGCCGGACATGGAGGCCGTGGAGGTCAACTTCGACGGCATCACCTACGCCAAGGGCGCGAGCGTGCTCAAGCAGCTCGTCGCCTACGTGGGTGAGGAGCCGTTCGTGGCCGGGCTGCGGGCCTACTTCGGCAAGCACGCCTGGGGCAACGCCACCTTCGACGACCTGCTCACCGAGTTGGAGGCCGCATCCGGTCGGGAGCTGCGCAAGTTCGCCGCGCAGTGGTTGGAGACCGCGCAGGTCAACACGCTGCGGCCGGAGGTGACCATCGGGGCGGACGGCACGTACGAGCAGGTGCTGGTGCGACAGGAGGCGCCGGCGGCGTACCCGACGCTGCGTACGCACCGGATCGGCGTGGGCCTGTACGACCTGACCGACGGGCGGCTGGTCCGTCGGGAGCGGTACGAGGTGGACGTGACCGGCGAGCACACCGATCTCGCCCCGCTGCGCGGCGTCCGGGCGGCCGACGTGCTGCTGCTCAACGACGACGACCTCAGCTACACCAAGCTGCGCCTCGACGAGCGCTCGATGGCGACAGTGGTGCAGCACATCGGTGGCTTCGACTCGTCGCTGGCCCGCGCGCTCTGCTGGACCGCCGCGTGGGACATGATCCGCGACGCCGAGCTGTCCGCCCGTGACTACGTGGCGCTGACGCTGAGCGGGCTGCCCGCGGAGACCGACATCAACCTGGTCACCGCCACCCTGCGGCAGGCGACCACCGCGCTCACCCTGTACGCCGACCCGGCTTGGGCGCCCACCGGCTGGGCCGACCTGGCCCGTACCGCCCGCGACGCGCTCGCCGCCGCCGAGCCCGGCAGCGGGTTCCAGTTGGCCTGGGCCCGCGCGTTCACCTCGGCGGTCCGCTCCGAGGACGACCTGGCGACGCTGCGGGGTTGGTTGGACGGCACCGGCGTTCCGGCCGGGCTGACCGTCGACACCGAGCTGCGCTGGTCGGTCCTCGCCGCGCTGGTGGCCAACGGGGCCGCCGGCACCGCCGAGATCGAGGCGGAGCTGAGCGGCGACCGTACGGCCAGTGGTGAGCGGGAGGCCGCGTACGCGCACGCGTTGATCCCGACGGCGGAGAACAAGGCCGCCGTGTGGGCCCTGCTCACCGGCCCGGACGCGCTGCCCAACTGGCGGCACCGGGCACTGTTGCAGGGCTTCGCCCACCCGACGCAGGTGGAGCTGGTCGCCCCGTACCGGGAGCGCTACTTCGCGGCGGTCGGGCAGGTGTGGGCCACCCGGGACAGCGAGCCGGCGCAGGAGTTCGCCCAGTTGGCGTACCCCACCTACCTCGTGGCGGACGACACGGTGGCGGCCACCGACGCGTGGCTGGCCGGTGACGGGCACCCCGCCCCGCTGCGGCGGCTGGTGGCCGAGGGTCGCGACGGTGTGGTGCGGGCGTTGAAGGCCCGCGCGAAGGACGCCGCGCAGAGCTGACCGACGAGTACCCGGCCCGGGCCATTATGGTGGCGAGAGGAGGTGAACGTGATGGCGCAGCCGACCTACCAGTGGCAGCCCCCGGAGCGGGGCTGGCGCGAGCAGGACCTGTCCGACCTGCCGGAGAACGGAAACCGCTACGAGATCATCGACGGGAGCCTGCACGTGACACCACCGGCCGACGACGATCACCACGAACTGGCCGACCATATTCGGACGGCTTTGGGGGCTACGGCACCGGATGGGTGGCGCGTTATTCGTGAGATCGGGCTGGGGCTACCGTCGGGCAACCTGATTCCGGATGTAACCGTGCTGAAGCCAAACACCCCCCGTGGTGTGCGTTGGCATCAACCGGAGAGCGTCAGTCTCGTTGTCGAGGTGGAGTCGCCGACGAGCCGTCGCCACGATCGCTTCACCAAGCCCGCTCTCTACGCCGAGGCGGGCATCCCGCACTACTGGCGGGTCGAACGGGGCAACTTCGGCCCGGTGATCTACCGGTATCGGCTTGGCGAGGGCGAACACTACGACCTGTTGGGCACCCTCGGCCCGGACAACCCGGTGAACGTGGACGAGCCGTGGTCGATGAAGCTGGACCCGTCCGCCTGGCCTCGCTGACACGACGAAGCCCCGGCCCGCTGCGAGCTGGCCGGGGCTTCGTCGTACGAGTGGGTCAGCCCTTGCCGGCGTGGCTGGCGAGCTGGTCGAGGCCGTTGATGATGCCGCCGGCCAGGTCGCCGCCGCTGAACGCGCCGACCATGGAGAGCGCGGCCAGCTTCGCGTACGTGTCGGGGATGCGCTTTCGGGCGTACCGCCCGGTGACGATCTCCAGCTGCCGCTGGTTGGGCGACACGGCGATCAGCACCGACTTGTCGGGCTCGGCGAGCTGACGGTGCAGCCGCTGGGCGTGCTCGCGGATCGGCTCGTCGAGACCGCCGACGAAGACCGAGAACACCAGGCCGCTGCCCTTGTCGGCCAGGCGCAACGCCTCGTCGATGCGCAGCAACTGGCGGGTCGAGAACGGCCCGTCCAGCACCTCGGGCGGATTTACCGACCCGGCCTGCTTCTCACCAACGGTCACTTGCGCCTCCGGTTCCACCGGCCGGCGCCTCGACGCTGGCCTGCTCAAGCTTGTGGCTGGTCAGCGCGGGCGCCTGCGCCCCCGCCGTCAGCGCGGTGCCGGCCGAGTCGGCCAGCTGCTCCGGCCGGCCCAGGAACCAGACCGGAGTGAAGTCGAAGGGCCGGCCCGGACGGTAGCGCTTGGCGCCACCGCCACCGCCGGTGGCACCCCCACGGCTACCGGCGTACGACAGGCCGGCGATGACCAGGACCGCGGCCAACGGGATGCCGACGAAGACCAGCAACGTCTCGGTAACAGACAATCCCAACGCCCCCAGGCGGAAGAAGGACGACCTTGAACAACCGGGTCGGATGGACGATCATGCTGCCGACCGCCCGACTCCGTCGCCATTCACGTTAGCGGAGTCGACGGCCCGCCAGATTGCGGGGTGCCGATCCCATCCGTCACTGGAGTTCTCCAGTTGCGCAGCGGTGGCGATAAGCCGCGCGTCGTCGCCGTACCGGCCGGTGAGCAGCACCCCGACGGGCAGTCCGTCGGTGGTGGTGCCCAGCGGGAGGGAGACGGAGGGATCGCCGGTGACGTTGAAAATGGCGCAGTAGGGCGAGAACCGGCGTTGCCGGTCGAAGTCGGCGGCCGGGTCCGCGTCGGCGCTGAACCAACCGACGGGCGCCTGCGGGGTGGCCAGGGTGGGGCAGAGGAGCAGGTCGCAGCCGGCGGTGCGGCGGGCACCGAGGCGGACCTGCGCCTGCAGCTCCCCGAGGGTGGCGGCCAGGGTGCCGGCGGAGAGCTCGGCACCCCGGGCCCGGAGCAGCCGGGTCAACGGCAGCAGCTCCGCCTCCCGCTGTGGCGGCACCGGGGCCAACGCCAGCACGTACCAGAGGATCTCGAACAGTGGCCACGCCGCCGGCCCGAGCGGCGGCGGCACCTCGACCACCTCGTGGCCGGCCGCCGTGAGCAACGCGGCGGCCCGGTCCACGGCGGCCACGCAGTCGGGGTGCACCGGCTCGTCGGCGAGCATCGGCGTGGTGAACCGGCCGATCCGCAGCGGGCCGGGCTCGGCCCGGCGCGCGACGGCCAGGTAGCCGCCGGGCGGCGCGACCGGCGGCAGGTAGGGCTCGCCGGGGACCGGGACGGCCATGACGTCGAGCAGCGCGGCGACGTCGGTGACCGTCCGCCCGAGCGGACCGCTGATGGGCAGGCCGAACGCGCCGGAGCCGACCGGCCCGCCGGAGACGAGGCCCCGACTGGGCTTGTAGCCGACCAGGCCGCAGAGCGACGCCGGGATGCGCAGCGACCCGCCGCCGTCGGACCCCTGGGCGACCGGGACCAGCCCGGCCGCTACCGCCGCCGCCGCGCCGCCACTGGACCCACCCGCCGTGTACGCCAACTGCCACGGGTTGCGGGCCGGCGGCGCGACCCGGCCCTCCGAGTAGAGCGAACAGCCCAGCTCGGAGGTGGTCGTCTTGCCCAGGCTGACCAGACCGGCGGCCTTGATGAACCGGACCACGTCGGCGTCGACCGGCGGGACGAAGTCGAAGAAGGCGGCCGAACCGAAGGTGGTGCGGACGCCGGCGGTGAGCGTCAGGTCCTTGATCGCGGTCGGTACGCCGTGCAGCGGGCCGCGCTCCCCGGTCGGCACCGCGTCGGCGGCCCGTGCGGCCTGCCGGGCGAGATCCGGGGTGACGGTGACGAACGCGCCCACCGTGTCGCCGAGCGCCGCCACCCGGCTCAGGCAGTGCTCGACCAGGTCGACGCTGGACAGCTCGCCGCGCGCGATGGCGGCGGCCTGCTCCAACGCGGTCAGGTCGTGCGGTTCGGCCATGCCCTCATCCTGCCCGCTGGGAGCGACTGTCGACGGGCCGACACGGCGTCCTACCGTCAGTCCAGCGTGCCCGCCGGCGCCACCCATTCACTGCGAGGCCCACCGACGTCACTGATCAGGTCGAAATCGCGGTCGTAGTGCAGGACGGTCGCGGAGTATTCGGCAGCAGCCGCCGCGACCAGGACGTCGACGGGGCTGGCCGCCCGGTGATGGCCGCGAGTTGTCAGCGCCAGCTGCAGGTCCTGTGCGCGGGTGGCAACGGCCAGGGTGATCGGAAGGTCGATCATCAGCTCCGCACGGAGTGCGCGCATCGTCATGGCGTCCCGGAAGTTTCGGGCGCTCCGACCGTTCTCGAGATCGAGCGGCACACAGGTCGCGGCGAGCCGCTCCTCGAGGATCGTGGTGATTCGCTTGCCTACGATCGGCTGGCGTCGGCGACTCCATGCCGATGTGTCGATGAGGTAGAGCCCCGCCGGCAGGATCACGCAGCGTCCTGCTCGCCGCGCGGTGTCTTGTCGTCCTCAAGCAGGCCGGTCCAGTCCTGGTCGACCGAGAGCAGTTCCCGGATGGCCTTCACACGCTCACTCCGCTCGGCGACCAGGCGTAGCGCGGCGTGGATGGTGTCCTTCTTGCTCTTGGTGCCCAACTCGCGGCGGGCCCTGTCGAGCAGCTCATCATCAAGATCGATAACAGTCTTCATGCGTGCAGTATATCCGCGAGGGTCGTCTTTATATATCAGACTCGCCGAGGAAGCGCAGGGCGTTTGCGGACAGGAGCTTGGCACGCTGGGCGTCGGTGAGGAAGTCGGCCGCGTGCACCACCGCGCCGACCGGCCGCTCACCCAGCGGGTACGGGTAGTCGCTGCCGACCAGCACCCGGTCCTCCCCCATGGTGTCCACCAACAGCCGCAGCGCGGGCGGCGTGAAGACCACCGAGTCGACGCTGAACCGGTCGAGGTAGCTGCTGGGCGGGCCGGCGGACGCACCCCGGACCAGGTCGCCACGGCGGTGCCAGGCGTTGTCGGCGCGGCCGAGCCAGAACGGGAAACTGCCGCCGCCGTGCGCGAAGCAGATCCGCAGCGTCCGCGGCACCCGGTCGAAGACACCCCCGAGGATCATCGCCAGCACCGACAAGTGCGTCTCGGCGGGCATCCCGGTGAGCCACCGGGCCATCCAACGGTCCAGTCGCGGCCCGCCCGGCATGTCCCACGGGTGGACGAAGACGGGTGCGCCCACCTCGGCGCAGTGCTGCAGGAAGGTGACCACACCGGCGTCGTCCAGGTCCCGGTCGCCGACGTGGTTGCCGATCTCCACGCCCACGTGCCCGGCGGCGAGGCTGCGGTCCAGCTCGGCGCAGGCGGCGTCCGGGTCCTGCAACGGCACCTGGCAGAACGGCACCAGCCGGTCACCGCCGGCCGCGGTGACCTCCAGGGTCAGGTCGTTGAAGATCCGGGCGACCTTGACCGCCTGGTCGGCCGGGCGGTCGTAGCTGAAGAAGACCGGGGTGGGCGAGACCACCTGCACGGCCACGCCGTCGGCGTCCATGTCGGCCAGTCGCGTCGAGGCGTCCCAGCACTCGGCGCCGACCGGGCGGAACTCCGTCTCCCCCACCATGATCATGGCGGCCCGTTCGGAGTCGACCCGCAACCACGGCCAGTCGGACCCGCCGCACGCCGCGCCGAGGTCCGGCCACCCCTTCGGTACGACGTGCGTGTGCACGTCGACAACGGCTGCGGGCATCAGCCCTTGCCCGGGTGCAGGGTGCCGCAGTTGGCGCAGGTGCGCGCCGCCTCGTCGGCGTAGAACGCCTGGAACACCGGGGGCAGGTCGGCGGCGATGTCGCGGACCTGCAGCTCCACCTCGTGCACCTTGTTGCCGCACTCCGGGCAGTACCACTGGAACGTCTCCAGCGTGCCCTCCTCGCGGACCCGCTCGACGACCACGCCGATCGAGCCGGCCTCCGGGCGCTGCGGCGAGTGCGGGGTGTTGCGCGGCAACATCCACATCTGGCCCTCGCGCACGTGCACCGTACGCGGCCCCTCGGGAGTGACCAGGTTGATGTGCATGTTGCCCTTGACCTGGTAGAAGAACTCCTCGTACGGGTCCACGTGGAAGTCGGTGCGCTGATTCGGCCCGCCCACCACCATCACGATGAAGTCGTCACCGCCGGGGAACATCTCCTTGTTGCCCACCGGGGGCTTCAACAGGTGCTGGTTGTCGGCGATCCAGCCCGGAAAGCTGAACGGCTCGGCGATCTCACTCACGACTGACCTCCCGAGGGAAGAAGGGCCACGGCCTGGATTTCGATCAGCAGGTGCGGGTGCGGCAGCTGGTGCACCGCCACCGTGGTACGGGTCGGTCCGGAGGCGTCGAAGAACTCCGCCCACACCTCGTTGTAACCACCGAAGTCATTCATGTTGACCAGGTACGTCGTCACCTGGACGAGGTCGGTGAGGTCCGCGCCGACCGAGCGCAGCAGATCGCCGATGTTCTCGATCACGGCCCGCGTCTGCACCCGGATGTCAAGGTCGGTCGTGCCGAACTCGTCCACCGAGACGCCCGCGAAGGTGTTGTCCGGCCGCCGGGACGACGTACCGGAGACGAAGACGAACCCACCCGCCACCTTGACGTGCGGAAACGCCCCCCGAGGAACCGCCTTCCCGGCAACGACCCGCGCACCGTCGACACTCATGACAACCCACCCCCGGGGACCGCCGTGCGGACCGCGACCAGGTCCGGGGTTCCGGGCAGCCCGACCGGCGCAGGGATCAAGCCTGACCGCCCGGAGCCGGCCGGGCTGCCCGGAAACCCCCCACAGCGATGACCGCCCAGAGATCGGTAGACCGGGGTCGGAAACCCCCAGCGGTGACCACCGACGAGCCGAGATCGGACGAACGCGCGACGAAGCCTGGGCGAGCGTC
>NZ_JARVKT010000054.1:0-23614 GCF_029809455.1 Micromonospora sp. DH14
ACGCCGACTACGCGCTTGTCAGCAACAGACCGATCTCCTCGCCGGTTTCTTCGCCAGCACCGGCATGACCCTCGAACCCGAACCACCGAAATAGCCCGAACCTTGGCCCTTCAACCTCTGTAGCCGTACATGCCCCACTCGAATTCTGCTATCAGCGCGGGATACCCCGGTTGAACCTCGGAGTGAGCTCCTACGAGGCGAAGGTCCGGCGGGGGGCCCGAATAAGACCCCTTTGGTCTTTGCTACCACCGTGGGCAGAACATATCCCTCAATCAGCACATCTCGCGAATGCGCGATTGGGATCGATGACCATGAGCGAGGCGGCCCGCATCGAAGAAGTTGTCGGAGATCACTGGCGACGCTTGTCGATGACAACTATAGATACTTAACCCGATCGCGACGCGCCCGTCACCCCCATGGTGAGCAGTGCCGACGAGACGTCGTCGCCTTCTCCATGGCAACCCCGGCCTGACTACGAACCTTCTTGCGGCCGCTGTCGCACCAACGCCGACCGCTGAACGGTCGGGTGGGGCGGTTAGCTGAGCGCGGCGACCGCTTCCCGCAGCTCGCGGTTGCCTGGCGGGGTCTCGAGGCGTGCTGCTACGACGGTGTCAGGCCGGCGAAGCTCTTGCTGATGTGGGCGGAACCGGTGAGGTGTGCCGCTGAGGCCCTGCGCATCCCGAGCGCGATCGCTCGCTCCGGTTCCGGTTCCGGTTCTTTCGCTGCTGGCCCGTCACGCCACCGTCCTTCGCGCGGCCGTACGTCTGACGCTTGATGGTCAGCACGAACCTGGGCATTACCCGTTCAGTTTGAGCACAGCATCGGGGAGCTTTTGCGGCGCATCTTTCCCGGGGCGGCCACTTCAAGCGGGTGGCACGCCTGGAAGACGAAAAGAACATCACCAAGGTGTGCGACTGGGTCGTGCACTGCGGCAACGTGTGGATCTGCCTGGACGCGAACAATCGGCGGCTCTCCCAACGCATGGTCGGTGGCCAAGCGGATGTGCCCGAGCTGGACAAGGAGTTGGCGGCGGTCCTTGCCGACAACGAGGCCCGACAGATGGCGTCCACCATCCGGCACCTCACCCAGTTTCTCCCGCAGCTCACCGGTCGGAACCTGGTGCCCGGTACCCGCTTCGCGCCTTTGATCGTCACCCCAAACGATGGGCTCCCGTGGAACCCAGCGGCAACCGCGTTTGGGGGTCATCTCCCTCGACGACCTCGGCCTGGTCGAGTACGCAACCAACAACGGGCGGGACGCCGGAAACCTACTGACCACCTGGAGATCCCGGCAGCCCGAAGTGGCGCTCCAGCACTTCATGCACGGGCAGGGCGAGAAGCTACACATGCCGCAGTGGGTGACGGACACCTTCTCGCAAGTCGTGGACGAACTCGTGGAGCAGCAAACCAGCTACCTGGAGAATTTCCCGGATTCTCCCCCTGCAGCGAGCTGATATCTCATGCGTTCGCGCGACAGGGCCGGCGGTGCGTGTGGTAGCCGGCCTTCGTGGCCGTACGGGGCGTGCGGCGCTGCTCGCGCTGGCGGCGGCCTTCCGCGACTGGGCCGTGGCGCAGCCGCACGTCTATCTGCTCATCCAGGGCACCCCGCTCCCGGGGTTCACCCCGCCGGACGAGACGGTGGCGCACGCCCGGGCGGTCCTGGGCCCGTTCCTCCCCGTCTTCGCCAAGGGGCGGCCGCGGCCCTCGGTGGACCCGCTCGTGGACGAGTTCCGCGGCTGGCTGCGGGACGACACTGCGGTGGCGGCGTGGGTCGAGCAGTGGACCGGCCTGTCGCCCCAGGAGCCCGCGGCGACCGTCACCCTGACCGGGACGGTCACCGCCTGGCCCCAGATGCACGGCACCGTCAGCCTGGGATCGGCCGGCCAGTTCGCCGGCATGGGGCACCGGCCGGAGACGATGCTCGCTGTTCAGGTCGACATGCTGGCCGACTCGTTCCAGCTGGCGTGAGCCAGAAAGCCGCATCGCGGCGCAGGTGTGTCACTGGGCGGTCCATCCCCCGTCGACGGTCAGGAGGGCCCCGGTGACGAAGGAGGCGGCGTCGGAGGCCAGGAAGGCGATGGTCTGCGCGACCTCCTCCGGGCGGCCGATGCGGCCGAGGGGGTGGGCCGGGCCGAAGGAGGCGAGCATGTCGCGGCCGCCCGCGACGACGCCTTCCATGATGTCGGTGTCGATGACGCCGGGCAGGACGGCGTTGGAGCGGATGCCCAACGGGCCGCCCTCGATCGCCAGGACCCGGGTGATCTGAGCCAGGGCGCCCTTGGAGGCGGCGTACGCGGTCTGCGTGGCGAAGGCGACGACGGACGAGACCGAGGCGACCGAGACGATCGCACCGCCCCGGCCACCCGCCTCCATGGCGCGGAACGCCTCCCGCGCCTGGAGGAAGTTGCCGCGCGCGTTGACACGCAGGATGGCGTCGAAGTCGTCGGCCGTGGTCTCGGTGACGGGTTTGTTGAGGGTGCGGCCGGCGTTGTTGACCAGGATGTCGAGGGAGCCGAAGCGGCTCGTCGCCAGCGCCGCGGTGGCGCGGGCGTGGTTCTCGTCGGCGACGTCACCGACCAGGGCGACGATGGTGTCGGGGTCCTTCGCCGCCAGCTCCTCGACGGCCTCGGAGCGGTCGGTGACGACCAGCCGGGCGCCGCGGGCGTGTAGCAGGGTGGCGGTGGCGTGGCCGATGCCGCGGGCGGCGCCGGTGACGACGGCGACGCGGCCGGTCAGGTCCCAAGAGGTGGGCAGGGGTGCAGACATGAGGTGTTCTCCGGTGGGTTCAGCGCTGGTGAGTGGGGCGTACGACGATCTCGTTGACGTCGACGTCGGAGGGCTGGGCCAGGGCGTAGGCGACGGCGCCCGCGACGGCGTCGGCGCCGATGGAGTGGGCCCGGTAGCCGCGCATGGCCGCGGCGGCCTCGGGGTCGGTGATGGTGTCGGCCAGTTCGGAGGCGACCACGCCGGGAGAGATGGTCGTGACCCGGATCGCGGGATCGCACTCCAGGCGCAGTCCTTCGGTGATCGCCCAGGCCGCGTACTTCGTGGCGCAGTACACGGCCGCCGTGGGGACGACCTCGTGGGCGCCGACGCTCGCGATCGTCACGAAGTGGCCCGCGCCCTGCGCGGTGAAGACCGGCAGCGCGGCGGCGACGCCGTGCAGCAGACCGCGGACGTTGACGTCGATCATCCGGTCCCACTCGTTGGTGTGCAGCCGGTCCAGGCGGGAGAGCGGCATGACACCGGCGTTGGAGACGAGGGCGTCGACGCGGCCGTGGCGTTCTCGGGCGGCGGTGACGAAGGCCGCGACGTCGGCGCGGTCCGTGACGTCCAGGCGGGCCGGGTGCAGGCTGCCGGGTGACGCCGCGGCGCGGTCCGCGAGGGCGCGCAGCCGGTCGGTACGGCGGGCTCCGGCCACGACGTGGTGGCCTTCGGCGGCCAGCCGTTCGGCGACGGCCGCGCCGATGCCGCTGCTGGCGCCCGTGACGAGGACGACCTTGGGATCGGCGGGGCCGCCCCCTTCGGGGCGTGTAGTGGTCATGGCTTCGAGGCTGGCCGGTCCGCCGCGGCTGCGGGAGAGGCGGGATTCTCCTAGGTGCAGCGCACCCAGGAAGACGTCGGACCGCGGATCTACCATGGGCCGCATGGCAGCCCGCTCCGAGCTCGGCGTCTACCTCAGCGCCCGCCGCGCGCAGGTCACTCCGGCCGACGTGAACCTCCCGGCCACGGGACACCGCCGGGTGCCCGGGCTGCGGCGCGAGGAGGTCGCCCTCCTCGCGGGCGTCAGCGCCGACTACTACGTACGCCTGGAGCAGGGCCGGGAACGTACCCCCTCGGCCCAGGTCCTCGACGCGCTGGCCGCCGCGCTGAGGCTGGGCGACGACGGGCGGCTGCACCTCTTCCGCCTCGCCGGTGTCGGCCCGCGCACCACGGCGGCCGCCGTCCCGGGCCGGGTCGAGCCGAGCCTGCTGGCGCTGATGGACGCCTGGCCGCACAACCCGGCGATCGTCTACAACCGCGCGTACGACGTCCTCGCCTCCAACGCCACCGCCGACGCCCTCTTCCACGGCTGGACGCATTCGCGCAACCTGATGCATATCGTCTTCACCGACCCGGCCGCCCGCGCCTTCTACCGGGACTGGCACGAGGTCGCCCGCAACTCCGTCGCCGGGTTCCGACTCGGCCACGGCGCGGCGCCGGACGACCCGCGTGTGCGCCAGGTCCTGGCCGAACTCCTCGGAGCCAGCCCGGAGTTCGCCGAGCTGTGGTCCCGCCACGACGCCCGCGGCAAGGCCCTGGAGCGCAAGCGCTTCGCCCACCGTGACGTCGGCCCCCTGACCCTCACCATGCAGACCTTCGACGTCCGCTCCGCCCCGGGCCAGGAACTCGTCGTCTACCACGCTGAGCCCGCCTCCCCCAGCGCCGACGCCCTCGCCCTCCTCGGCTCCCTGACCGCCGGACCACTCGCTGCAAGCCCCCCGAGACCCGGCCTCTGAGTCATCCGCAGAGTCCGGGCGTCGGCGCCCCCAGGCCGGCCATCGGAGCAGTGGCCCAACCTAGACTGTCGTATTCGCGCGAAGGTCGAGCAGGAGCCGTTCTTCCGCCGCCGACTGATGCTCGCCATCCAATGCGAACACCCAAGTCAGGTACGGCCCACGGCGCACGGCCGCGGTCAACCATGGCTCAAGAACGGTCAAGGCTTCGTCGCGCAACACGTCAGTTTCGACCTCGATGCCTGCGGCGGCGAGCATCGAGGCTCCACCTTCACCGCGAGAGGTCGGGTCCATGACGGCGATAACCACCCGAGAGATGCCGGCGTCGATCAGCTCCTGACGACAAGCCGGCGTTACGCCTACGTGGTTGCACAGCTCCAGCGTGACGACAGCCGTACCGCCGCGAGCCGCAACTCCCGCCGCGTTGAGAGCGTGTGCTTCGGCGTACGGCTCCCCTTTGCGACGGTGGAACCCCGCGCCCACCACCGTTTCCGTCCCGGTCGAGGATCACGCACCCGACGGGCGGGTTTGGGCTCGTGGTACCCAGCCCACGGCGGAGAGGGTGATGGCTTGCCGCATCGCGGACAGTTCACGGTGCGATGCCACAAGGCAATCTCCACAAGATCGTCAAGGAACGCACGTACGTCGGCCAGATGACGGTGCTCTCGGTCGCCCGGCTGGCGTCGCCGCAGCCATGGTCGCGCTACTGGCTTACAATGCCATGCAGATCGGCCTGTACGGCGGGTTCGGCGCGGTCCTCGCCCAGCTCCTGCAGAGCCGGTACGGCTGGGACACCACCTGGTGGCTGTGTGCGTTGATCGCCTGGGCCGTCGTCGCGGTGCTCGGTCTCCTACGCATCGACCTGAACGGCAAGGTCCTGGCGGTCATGCTCGTCGCCGAGTGCGCCGTCGCCCTCGTCTTCGACGCGGTAATCTACCTCGCCGTCGCCGGAGTTCCCGATGTCGTGCTGGCGGCTTGGGCCGGCCACGCCGACGGCGGCACGCTCGCCAAGCGGGTCTACGTCCACCCCGACAGCAGCCACCTCAAGGTGGCGGCCGAGCACCTCGAATCAGGGCTGTTCGGGTGGCTCGATCGCCTGAAATTCAGCAGTACGTGCGTACGTGAGAGGTTAACCGACAGATCTACGGACCTGACTCGGTCGTCGTTATGATCCGGTTCTGCGTCTGGCCGTTCCGACGCTCAGGGTGGGAACTCGCTCGCAGGTAGCTGAGGACGGCCAGGGTCTTGGGATGCTCGGGACCGAGCACCCGGGTCCAGCCGGCGTGCACTTGCCGGAACTCCGTCTGCGCCTCCACGTAACGGCCCTGGTCGGCCAGCACCGTGGCAAGGGCGCCGTGAGTACTGAGGGCATCGGGATGGTTCGCGCCGAGCAGCCGCGTGCGGGTGGCCAGCATGTCACGCAGTTCCGCCTCGGCCTCGCTGAATCGGCCCCACCGATGCAGCACCACCGCAATGCTATGGCGGGTACTCAGCGTCTCGCGGTGCTCGGCTCCCAGGGTCCGCACCCGGATGGCCAGCACGGCACGGAACTCCGCAGCAGCCTCGTCGCGCCGTCCCTGCTCGTCCACGGCGATGGCGAGGTTGCTGCGAACGATCAGGGTGCTGGGATGCTCCACGCCGAGCGACCGCGTGTGGGCAGCGAGCACCTGGCGCAGTTCCGCCTCCGCCTCGCTGTGCCGCCCCTGCACGCTGAGCACGACGGCGAGGCTGTTGCGCACCTTCACGGTGTCCGGATGCGCGGCGCCCGACAGTCGCGTCCACGCGGCAAGCAGTTCACGGAACTCCGCCTCCGCCGCGTCGTAGTCCCCCTGCCTTTCCAACACCACCGCGAGGTTGCCGCGAACGGCCAGGGTCTGGGAATGTGCGGCACCAAACAGCCCGATACGGGTCGCCAGCAGCGCGCGGAAGACGGCCTCGGCCTCGCCGAGGCGTCCCTGCTCGCGCAGCAGGACCGCGAGATTGTTGCAGGTGGTGAGGGTGTCCTCGTGTTCTAAGCCGAGCACCCGGGTCTGCGCGGCAAGCAACTCGCGATACTCCGCCTCCGCCTGGTCGTGGCGCCCCTGCCCGTTCAACACGACTGCCAGGCTCAGCCGGGTGTTCAGGGTGTCGCGGTGCTCCGGGCCGAGCAGTTGCATTCGTGCGGCCAGAACCGCCCGGAGCTGGGCCTCCGCCTCCTCACGACCCGCCTGCATGTCCAGCACCACGCCCAACCGGTTGCGGGTGTCCAGGGTGTCCGGATGCTCGGAGCCCAGCAGCCGCGCCCGCGCCTCGAGGACCTCGCGGAACTCCACCTCGGCTTCGCCAAACCGGCCCTGCTCGCGTAGCGCGACCGCGAGGCGTTGCCGGACGGCCTGGGTGTCTAGATCGTCCGGGTCCACGTCGGGGTGCGAGACGTACCGCCGCAGGAGCGCAACGTCACAGAGAGCCAACCGGCCGGTCCGCGCATCCTGCGGGATGGCCTCATTCAACTGCCGCAGCTGTGTCGGGCTGAACCGATCCGCGTGCCGGTCAAGGCAGGACGCGATCGCCTCATCGACCGGTACCTCCGCAGTGGCGACGACCCTGATCGCGGCGGCGATCATTCGTGGCGGGTCGCTGTCGAGCACGGCACCGAGCGCCACGATGGCGTCTGGACTGTGTGCCGCGGCTCTGGCCAGGGTGCCCAGGGCGCGTTGGGTTCGAACCTCGTCCCGAGCGGTGGCGTTAGCCAACGTCTCGGCGAGCATCGGACTGTGGGCGACGGCGCTGACCGCATAGCGTTCCAACAATACCGCCGGCAGCCGCGGAGACAACCAGTCCGGCACTTGCTGCGGGTAGAGCCCTCGGAGCCAGTCGGCCAGCTGGCCCGCCCGCTCGGGGCCGATACCACCTGCTGGGGACGATATCCGGGTCAGCAGCCTGCACGCGGCCTCCTCATTGGCGGCACCGACCAGCACGGCGAGCAGCAGCGCCTGCTCAAGGACGATGCCGGGCAGGTCTTGGAGGTGCGCCCGCCGGGCGGACTCCTGCCAACGCCGCCGCTCGGCGCCGAAGATGTTGGCCACCACAGTGGCGGTGTCGACCGTGCCACCGACGTCGGTCCGCGCGGCGAGCGCGGCTGCGGCGTGCAGCAGCGTGATCGACGGAGGCGGGTCACTTGGCTTCAACGTCACGGCGGGGACCGACGCCGACTCTTCCATAAAGCACAGCAAGGCACGCCTGAACGCATGCTGCTGACTCTTGGCGTCGCCCACGATCGCCGGTACCGTCACCTGCGGACGGTACGGCAGGCCCGCCAACACTCGGGCCGGCTGGCGGGCTCGGACGGCAGCCCACCACGGGTGGTTCACCCGGCTGATAACAACCAACCGGACGTCGCTGTCGGCGGCCTCAGCCCACGCGCCCAGGATCGCGGGAAAGTCGTCGCAGGTGTCGGCGTCGTCGACCACGAGCACCACTCGTCGCCGCAACGCTGCCGCAGCGGACACCGCCGCCGCACCCCTGCCGGGCACCGCCCATGCGCACGGAAGCGCGAGCCGCTCAGCCACCTCGACCAGCAGCCGGCTCTTGCCGGCGCCCGGTGCTCCGTCGACGTAAAGCACGGACGCGCGGGCCGGTGAGTCGGCGAGGGCCCACCGCACCACCTGGCGGGCCGCCGGGTCGTGCAGCACGCTGAAGGGCACGGCCCGCCGGCCCGGTAGCAGCATCGTCAGCAAGCCGACATCGTCAGCGTCCTGCCACGGGTGGCTGCCCGGCGCCGCAGTGGTGGTCGCTCGCCAGGCGTCCTCACGGGCGCGCTGGTCGGTGCGTCGCTGCCACCACACCCCGCCGGAGAGACCCGCGGCACCGGACGCCACGCCCAGACCGGCCGCAAAGTACCAGGCAACGAAGTTGGCCAGTGCCGCAGTCATCCCGGCAGTTAGCAACAGTGCGGTGCCCGCCACGCTGGCAGCACGTATCCGGAACCGATTCGCCCAGCGGCCATCCGCCACAGTCGCCTCCTTTCGCACTGACGTCCATGGTCACTGTGCGTTGCAGGCCATCCTCGCCGGATCCTTTGATCGGTTAGAATCGAGCATCTCTATCGCTACAAGTGGGCGGAGCCGACACCCCGATTGGGAGAACGGTCAGACGGTTGTCGAGTTGACCTAAAATAGTTACCGTCGGCTGCCATCCCAACCTTGTCATTGACCGTCAGCAGTGGCGCTGAACTGCACAGACACGTCGGGCAGTTGTCCGGGACCGGAATGCTGCCCGCACCGGGGGCAGCATTCGAAGTCCTCCAGGTCGCGCGGGCCGCAGGCTTTGCATAACGCGGCATCGTCCGCCGTGCGCTCAGCCTCAAGTCCGGACTGCCCGCACCGTGTGCGCTGCTGCAACCTGCTCGCTTCGTAACAGCGCTTGCAGCAGCGCGACCGGGCGCGTCGGGATCGGATCTTGGCCGACTGCTGGCACATCAGCAGGTAGGCGGGGCGACGCGACCGAAGACGACGTAGTGGGCGGGGTGTCGACGAGGAGGCCGCCGGACCGTCACCAAGAGGTCTGAAGGCGCCATCGCGCAGCCCGTCTACGTCGTACGCGATGACAAACTCGTCGCCGTGATACGCCAAACCCGCACCCCCGCGACCGTCGATGACCTGCGCCAAGCGCTACAGGCCGGGCGTCGACGCCGACGCTCACGGCGCTGCCGCCCTCCGTCATCCCGCGCCGACAGGTAGGGCGCAGGCCCGGTGGTGGGGCGGGCCCCGATTACGGGCCGCTCGCCGACAGCGTCCAGTCCGAGTCGGGCTCGCCGCGCTGCAAGCCCGTACCGAGGACAAAGCGCGTTGCCTACTTCAGATCGGTACGCCACATGGATTGGTCTCCCGGCTTCGGGCGTTGGTGGGAGCCCGTGCGCTGGCCTCGCCGCCTTGGATGACCAATCCGCCAGGATCCAATATCACCTGGGAGCCATCATCCAAGGTCTACCGAACGAACTCCGCCACTACTAACGCCCCCGCGACCCGTCCCCGCCTCATCGCCGTGGCCGTCGGGCCTGCGCCACCGCCCGTCGCCAGCGCCGCCGCGACCGCACCCGCCCGGCCGCCGCGGCCAGCGCCCGCCACGGCCCGAACTCGACGACCCACAGAATCAGCGACGCGCTAACGCCGGCACCCACACCGGCCGCGAACATCCGGTTCTCGATGTCGGCCGCCTTGTTGTCGTCGACGTACGTCACGCTGGGTGCCAGCGTCGCCGCGAAGTCCTGGTCCATCGTCCAGGACAGAGCCAGCGAATTGTCCCTCGGCGGGCTGGCGTACTCCTCACGGGCGCCCTCCGGCGGCGCCCCGAGGATCTCGATCCGGTACGCGAGTTCGGGCCGCTCGACCGGACCGCCATTCGCCTTGAGTACGTTGCCGAAGTCGTCGAGCGTCAGAACAATCGGAGGCCCGTCAAAGCGCACCTCGGGCATCAGCAGCTGCGGCGTCCGGACGAACGTACGCTCGCCGCGCTCAAAGTAGACCGGCAAGTCCGTGTCACCGAAGAGACGAGTCGCGTAGCGGTGACCCTTGCCCGTGGCCACGACCTTCGTCATCGGCCCGGCGGTCAAGGTCTGGAAGCCGTTGAAGCCAGTCAGTACATCGGCAAGCGGACCGTCCCAGACGATCGCACTTTCCGGCGAGACCTCGACGGTGACGCTTCGGTCGGCAAGCTCCCGCGCCGAGTCGACGACGACGGTCAGAGCGTAGGAGACGTCGGTGAAGAAACTATCGTCGAGTGACGGCATGACGAACAACGTCACCTCGACCTTGGACACGCTCTCCGGGGCGATGACCCGGATGTAGCTCTGTTTCGCTGGTCCGGAACCAGGGCGCGCCGTGTCGTACACGTGCCAGCTGCCGTACCCCGTGACCACGGCCAGGGCTACGACGATCAGGAACGGGATCAGGCCGGTGCGACGGAATGGCCTCGGTCGCCTGCGAGATCGGGTCACGGCTGCCCATCGTGGCAGGCGCGCGCAAGCGGTGCCATTGTCGAAAAGATCAACTAGCCAGACATGTGACGCTCTTCCGGTGGTAGCCGGTCTTGAGGATCTTCCAGTTCTTGACTCGATGGCGGGTTCGACGGCGGCGCGGAGCCGCTCCACAGCGACGTCCCGCCTAGCGTCGGGGTCCCACGGATCTTGGTCATTCACGTACCGTGGTCCTACCTCGCCGTGGCGGGCGAATCACGGAAAGCGTTGACGAGCAGGAGGCCGGGGGCGAATGCAGCACGGCAGCAGGCGTGAACGCCCCGAACTGGCAAGCCTGGCCTTCCTGGGCGACGATTCCGTCCTGCGCGAGCAGGCCGATCGTGCGCTGCGCGAGACGGGACGTGGGCTGCAAGCCGAGGACTGCTCCGGGGCGGACCACTCCGGCTCCGTCCGCGTGGTGGTCGACACCCGACGAGAGGTCTCGGCTGTCACGATCGCTCGCGACTGGCGGAGCCGCCTCGGGCCCAGCGGGTTCGCCGACGCGCTCTTCGAGGCGTACGCCGCCGCCGTGCAGGCTGCCCTCGAAGCGGCGGCGCTCCTTCATCTGCAGACGCAGGAGAGAGATCCTGCAGCGTCGGATCAGGAGCCGCTCGACAGGAGCCCCGATCGGGAGGTCGACGAGTACACGTGGCTACGCGACACCTGGCGGACACTGTCCGACCTCGACGCGGATTTGGACGCTGCGGCGCGGCTGACCACGGGGACGGACGAGTCGAGCATGTCGAGCCCAAACGGCTGCCTGACATTGCGCATCCGCGGAGGCGGCATCATCGGCATCACCGGCGACGTCCGGCGGATCGCACGGGCAGACGCGGGTCAGTTGCAGTTCGAGTCCCGTTCCCTCTTCCGCGCGTTCGAGCTGGCCAGCGCCGGACGGACTGGATTCGTGAGGTAGTGAGATGGCTGACCTGAACGTCATCACCGATTCGCTCCGCGATGAGGGAGGTAAGTGGCTGACGCTGTCGGACCGGGTCGCCGCCGTCAAGGTCGCTGCGGAGCAGCTGCATCTCGACCCGTCGGCCTTCTTCATCGGTGATGCGAACGTCCTCATCCACTCGCTGGCATACAACGACTTCCACAACTTCATGGTCGCCATCTTGAGTGGAGCGGTAACCGAATTCGAACAGGTCGGCGAGGCCCTGCGTCGCATCGCCGACGAGTACGACCGGGCCGACGAGGTCATCTCACTGGACCTCAACGAAATCTTCAGGGCCTAGCGACCCACCGCGCGACGTTCGGAGAGGGCACGGAGCACCCCATGCAGCCAGGGACCACTGATCTTGAGTACGGGGAACCGTTCAACAAGGCGTTCGACCACATCCGCTCCGGCATCGACACAGCGATCGCCAAGTTCAATGAGATCGTCGAGCAGGTACAGCAGTGGAAGTGGCTCCTCGGACCGGCGGCACTCTTGTGGATCAAGCACAGCCTGGACAGCACCAAAACGGCACTGAACGTCGTCCTCGACCGCGTCGAGCAGGCCCTGGAGCATCAACTGCCGGTGCTCTCGCTGATCCACGTCAGCTTCCGCTGGGTCAACGACGTGAAGACCCCGGTCTCCGAGCTCTCTTCCGCCACCACCGACCCGGCGAACGAGAACCTGCCCAAGTGGACCGGCGACGCCGCGAGTGCCTACAACGCCAAGGCGCTCAAGCAGAAGGCCGCAGTCGACGAGTCCGTCGTCAAGTCGGAGTTCATCAGCCAGTGGCTGTTCACGATCGCCAAGGCGAATGTCGACTACGCCGTCGAACTCGCGAAGATCGTCACGGGCCTGGTCGGCAAGCTGGCGCAGGCGGCGAGTGAAGGGGTAACCGTCATCGACCTACCGTGGGCTATCTCCACCCTCGCCGAGTCGGTCGGAGACCTGGTCACCGCTGGCTTGGACGTTCTGCTCACCATCGGCCAGCGCTTCGTCGACGCGCTGGGCAATGTCCGGGACATCGCGACGCAGGTCGGCGACCACTCGAAGCTGCCCGGTGGGCGGTGGCCGGAGGCCGTCCGGGGATGACCGACGGGGGGATCACACCGTGGGTACGGCCGCCTGGGTCGCCTTGAGCAACGTCAACGCCTTCGATCCAAGCGTGTCAGTGGCGGCATACGAAACACCGCCGACGGCCAACCAGACCTTCACCACCAGGTTGCCCGTGCGCGCGCGGACCATGTACTCGGCGTACTTGAAGCCAGGCTCGGAGCGCCTGGTGAAAGCCTCGGCCTCGTCACCTACACCGGTGATGGCGCCGGCGGGCGTCATCACCGTCACCTGCGCCGTGGCCCGGTAGAGCAGCCGCGCCTCCTGCTCGCTGGCTGGCGTGGACGCCTCCACCCGCAGATTCGCCTGATGCCCGTCCTTCGTCCGCATCTCGAACAGACACGCCGCACCCGGCTGCCCCAGCGGTGGCTTCGGATCGGTGCGGGCCACCGTCAGGGACAGCTCCGCCAACGGCCGAAGATCAGTACGCTTGCACAGCTCCAGATCTTGAGCGCGATAGACAGGGCCGGCCGAGGCGGTGGGCGCGGTGGAGGCAACGCTGCTCGCGGCCGCCCCTGCGGTCGGCGCAACCGGCGGATCCGAGGCACCGTCGCAGGCGGCAGTGGCGAGTACCGCAACGAGCGCCATGACAAGACGAGAAGCACCGGCCGACGCAGACACGTCTCGAACATACCGGCTGCGATGCTGGCAGACTGCCCGAGCGACGAGCCACTATGGTGCCGGGTATGACCGCCGCAGAGACCCCGGAGCACATCGCCCGGACCCGCATGGTCACCGCCCGGGCGGTCCTGCAGGGGCAAGCCGATCTTCGTACGTACCCCTATCGCCTCTTGGCCGTGGTCTCCCATCACGGCGTCAGCGGCGACAAGGTCAGCGAGGCGGTCGCTGCCGCCGAGGTCCTCGGCCAGTTCGGCTGGGACCTCGTCAACGTCTCGGAATTCGCCTCCAACAAGATCGTCTACGCCTTCCTGCGGAAACGGTGACGGGTTCTCTAACCATGCCGACCCTTGACGCGGCTGAGCAGGTGACCGCCATCGGACCGTAGCGTTCCGTGGATCTGCTGATCGCGCTACTGGCGTGTCGCGCCGCCCAGCGATCTGCAGGAGGTCAACGCTCACCCGGAGCGAGGCCCAGAGGGGTGGATGCGGTGGAACGGGCCTTTCGACAGGCCAGAACTCATGGCTGTCCTTGCCCGCAGGTCGGTTGGGCGCCTGCGATCGGCCCTACGGGCCCTTTCCAGTACGAGCACGTCCCGTTGACCGAGCAGTCGGGAGCTTCGACAGTTGGCGCGCGGTCAGTTGAATACCGGAAGGGCTACGACGGCCGCATGGGTCGAGGTTGCTCCGGCGTGCCGGACGGATCAGAGGAAGTCCCGCCAGAACGCCACCGTCGCCTTCGGGTTCCAGCGTTGATCTGTCCTGTCCGTACCCGGGCCGCCGAACTCCTGATGGATGTAGTCGACCAAGTCGGTGCCGTAGTAGATGATGTCGGTCTCCACGATCGAGAGGACTGGGTGCCCGACAGTTCCGCGCCCGGCGGGTAGAAACCGATGTCCGTAGACGGGTACCAGCCGTGGTGCCTGCGCAAGCTTGCGCCGCGCGGTCTCCAACGCCTCATCGCGGCCAGCCGGCCGATCGCCCCAGGTGTCGTGCCATACCGTGTTGTGTTCCACGTCGAAGAGCACCCCTTCCACGGGCCACTCCAAGCGCTCACGAATGGCACCGGGATCACCGTTGCGCCAGTCCGGCCAGGGCCTCTCCCACGCATAGGACACGCCCTCCTCCGGCTCGAACGGGACGTTCAGCGGCAGCCCCACCGCAAGGAACGCGCGATGGTCATCGGCGAACTCGAAGCCGTACGTCCTCTCAATGCGATCGAACTCCTCATCCGTCAGGCCCGGCGCGATCTCACAACACCCGGTCTGCGCGAGTCGACGCGTCGCCTCCATGCCCAGTCGAGCACCGTCACCCTTGATCACGCCGGCACGATAGTGCTTCGGGCCGGCCAGGATGAACCGATATCGTGCTGCCGTGACCGGCTCTGCAAAGCGTCCGCTGCTCTTCCTCGATGTTGACGGACCCCTCATTCCGTTCGGTGGGACACCGCAGCAATACCCAACTTGCGAGACGGACACTGAACCACGAGAGACCAGCTCGAATCCGCTTCTGGGCAGGATCGATCCCGAACACGGACCCCGGTTGACGGCGCTGGGGTGCGATCTGGTCTGGGCCACGACATGGATGGACGACGCAAACGAGATCATCGCGCCACGGATCGGTCTGCCGCAGCTGGCGGTGGTGATCTGGCCGGAGCCGACCGACACCGACGAGCAGGACGGGCTGCACTGGAAGACCCGCGCCCTCGTTGATTGGGCCGCAGGCCGCCCCTTCGCCTGGGTCGACGACGAAATCACGAACACCGACCGAGCCTGGGTGTCAGCACATCACGCAGGACATGCCCTGCTTCATCGCGTCGATCCCCGTCAGGGTCTCACTGATGCTGACTACGCCGCACTTATGGACTGGCTACACAGGATTCGCGACACACCGCCGCGTGCTGCGGCCTGAATCCCCAACCAGAGTTGGGTGCCGCGACACGCCGACGACTCAAACTCGAGAGCCTCACTAGGCTCACCCAGATACCGGGCCGGCCGCCGCTGGTCCGACATGAGCCCAAGACCGTGCGGTTAATCCTGCGTCCGGCTGCTGCGCCGTCCGTCCATCTGAAGGCTGAGGCTTACTTCTGCGGACGGGCGTTGATCTGCTCGACCGGTGGAAGCCGCCGCACGGGTTCGTCACCAATGGAGTAGACCTCCAGGCAGCACAGATAGCCCTCAGCATCGACGAGCAGCACAATGCCGGCGTAGAGCTCGTCGTCGCTGATGTCAGCTGACACTGGTGCGGCGGCCAACACCGTGGCCGGCGCTGCGACGCGGTCCACGGCAAGGTTGACGCTCACGCAGCCGCACCCGCAGCAGCCCGCGACTGTGGTGAACGGCAACTGCGCACGCAACTCGTCGCGCCCAGGGAATGGCACGGACAACAGCCGCGCGATGACGTCCCGCTCGACGTCGCTGAGCGGGCGAGGTATGTCGTCGCCGGTCATACCGCCGCCTGATGGGGCAGGCCGGCATGGAACCGCAGCAGCCGGACCTTGTCCTCATCGAGGATCGGACGGGCACGCTCGATCAGCTTGTCGAGTTCGGCCGCACGATCGCGGGATGGTCCGTGGTAGGTCGTGGCCGCCTGCCGATTGAGCCACACGCTGATGTCCGCCCGCGCACCGGCGCGCAACCGGTCGTCGGGTTCATCGATCACCCGTAGGTTGGTGGCCAGTCGCTGCCATGCGTTGGCCAAGGTCAGTAGCCGGTAGCCCGCGAACCGGACATGCGGCGCGTTGCCTGGCCTGAGCAGGGCCTCAAGCATCTCCGGGTCCAGTGCGCCGAGGTCATGTCGCCGGGCCGCCACCACCTGGCGGGTCACCGCAGCAGACTCGTCGCGCAGCAGTGGCACCAGTTCGGCCGACCGGGTCGCGCCGAGGCGACGCAGCGCTCGGACCGCTTCGACCCGACCACGCGAACGTGGGTGCGCCAGCCACCGTCGAACCAGGCCGGCATCCTCGACGCCACCGGTCTCGCCCAGCCCGGCGATCACCCCCGGCGCCGGCGGCTCCCGCCGAACAAGCAGGCGATAGAACTCTGCCGGATTCGTGCCGCTGCGGCGGAGCGCGGCCTGAGCGATCGCCCGCACCAACGGATGCCGATCAGGCAACGCCGCCTCAGCGGCGCCCAGATCACCGACCGCAGTCACGGCCTGCAGCGCCTCAGCCCGAACCAGCCGGCGCGGCGCGACCGTGGTCGACTTCGACAGCGACCCGACCGTTCGCGACGAGAGCATTGCGGCGGGCCGTACCTACCGCCCGGTCACTCATGCTGCGGATCTGGCCGGTCTCGACAGCGTGGAGCAGGTCGACCTGGTCGTACTGCGCTGGCCGCGACCCCAGCCGCTCGCGCGGCCCAGGCCGGTCGACGGTGCGGTGGCCGATCTCTTCCGTGCCCTCCGGCTGATCATCACCCCGGACGGCTTCGCGGTCCTCATCGTCGAGCAGCGTTCAGCCCAACCGGCGCCGACCGAGGTAGCCGGCACTCGGGTCGGCCGACCGTGTTGCCCGCGTCTACACCCCTTCCCCGATGCCCAGTTGCACTTGGATCTCCTGGGCGCGTTCGGCCGCCGCGCTGGCGCCGTATTGCCGGGGCATGTCCTCGGAGGTCCAGCCCAGCAGCAGCAATCAGGTCGCCGGTGTTCCCGCCGGCACGCTTCCACTCGTGGGCGAAGCTGTGCCGCCAGCGGTGGGCGTGCACGTTCGCCACGCCGGCGGCGAGGCCCAACCGCTTCAGGCGAATCTTGATGCCGTTGGCCGCCAACCGCCGGCCACCGCGGTCGGCGAGCCACAGATCCGGCAGTTCCGAACCCTTGTGCTTGCCTCGCGCCCGTAGGTAGCGGCTGATGGCCCGCGCCGTCTTCGGCCCGAATCGCACCCGGCGGTCCTTGGCACTCTTACCGTGGTAGTGCACCGACTCCGTGTTCAGGTCGACGTCATCGAGCAGCAGGTTGCCGACCTCCGACAGCCGCGCTCCGGTGTTGTAGTACAGGCGGATGATCGCCTCGTCGCGCAGGTGCGGAAAGGTCTTGCCCTTGCAGGCGTCGAGGAGCTTCTTCGTGTCCTCGTCCCGGATGATCGGGATCAGCTTCTGTGGCGTCTTGGGCTGTCGGACCCGGTCCATCGGAGAGCGGTCGATGTCCTCCTCAGCCAGCAACACTTGAAGAACTGCTGCAGACCTTTGTGCTTGTTCAGCGCAGTCGACGCCGACCGGGTCTCGATCATCCACGCCTGAAACGCCTCCGCATGCCCCCGGGTCACCTCGGTGGGGTCCTCCGCAGCGTCAGCGGCATCGGGGTCGGGCGAGTGCTCGGCCAGGTAGCGGGCCAGTTGCGCCGCGGCGAGGAGGTAGTTGTACCGGGTCGTCTCCGGATAGTTGCCCGCCCGCAACGTCCGGTCCCAGTCGCGCAGGTATCCCGCCCAGGTCGGGGACAGGTCGGTGGTGAGCTTGGTGAGGTCCAGTAGAGCCATGTTGGTCACCCGTCGAGTCAAGGGGTCGATAAGCGGCGTGCTCGACCTCGATGAACCACCATGAACACGAAAAGGAGGGTTTCCACAGGCTCTGACCTGTGGAAACCCTCTCGCTGTCGGGACGGCCGGATTCGAACCGACGACCCCTTGTTACCATCCGTAACCGCCCCGACCTTGTCATTAACTATCAGAACTACGCGCTGAACTGCACAGACACGAACAAGCAGTGGTCGCTTCTTGTCACTGGTTGTCAACCTCAACCAGGGGTTTCGGGGGTAAACCGGGGGCCCACCCAGAACGCGGACACGTCTGACCGCACCCGCTTCCCCTGCCGCCGGAGCCCTCCACGCCTCACAGTGGGCGTACTGACCGAACCTGCGGCAACCCACCCTCGGTCAATTCGACCGTCACCGCAACCTCATGCGATGGGGCCTCCCTGGGCTGGTGGAAGCAGTCATGATCAAAGCGAACGAGAAGGCCGGCCCCACACTCAGAGCAGACGGACAGGCTGGTCCAGCGGTGAATGACATGGTGCCCCGGAGGTACCGTGCGGCACGCCCCAACTGCCGATACGAACAACGGTGCGCTGCTCTGCTCGGCAGACGACGCAGATGTCGACGGCTGCCCTCGCCTGCTGTCTGACCGCATCCACACTGTAGAAATCGACAGCAATCGTGAATGCCGTCGGCTCACCGGCGAGGAGCGAGTCATGGACGGAGATCAGCGCATGGCACCCGGCTGGCCCCCTACTCGGCGTGCGCGGATGCCGTTCTAATGCCTCCGCAAGGTGCCAACGCTGAGTTCGGCGATGAGGGCGGTTACGGGCCCGCACGCCTCCTCGATGTGGGAACGGTCCGCATCGTCGCCACCGCGCTCGACATGCTGGACGTCGACGCGTTGCGCGACCGCTTCGACCCGGGCGCCCTCGGGGCCGCAAACATTTACCCGGGCGGGCGGGTGGGTTCACGGCGCTGACGACTTCGACAGCTTCCTCGCGCCGGTCTTCGCGGAGCTCTGGCGCTTTTACCGCTCAGCAACCGCCCAGGGCAAGGCGGTACTCCTTGCCATTGTCTGAGATGGTCAGTCGGACTCAGGACCTGCAGGCACCTCCATATGGCCTCTGTGGCGGTAATGGCGAGGTAGGAGGCGATCATGACTGACGCGGCCCACCGTTGACTCAGCCGGTGATTTCCCGTGGGTCGCGTTCGGCAACCACGTTCGGCAGGGTCACCAGAACCGGTGGATCCGCGATCGCCGGGAACCGCCACTGCGTTATTTCCGGCCGGCCCGCCGGCAGCACTGGCGCGAGGAGCTCGAAGAGGCGGTTCGCCTGCTCCGGACCGTACTCGTCCCAGGTTTCCGTCGCCAGGAGCCACCAGCCACCCGCAGCGAGCGGCTCCACCTCAACGAACGCCCCGGACGCGCGGAGGCGAGCAGCACCGCCGACCCGCTCGGCCATTTCGTCGCCGAGCACGGTCAGCCACCCGTAGTTGCGCAGCACCTCAGCGGGACGTTTACGGTAGTCAGTCGGGGATCGGCTGAGTGCCACCTCCAGCGGCGTGTCCGTCAGCGAACCCTGCACCGTGACGGCAACCGCCACCGGAGCGGCCAGCTCCGCCACCTCGCGGACAGTCGCCAGAAGCGCCCGCTCCCCGCCAGGATCACCGGCCACCGCGTCGTCGATGGTGCTGACGAGATCGACGTAGCCCTTGCCGCTGACCGAACTCACGAGGAAACTCGGCCGGTTCAACCGTCCCTGCTCGTCCCTGGTCTGCGCCTCGAACGAGGCCGCGTCCGGAATCTCGCCGAGGCGACGCAACAGTTCGTGCCACGACTCCGGCGAATAGGTCTGGGTCCACTCGCTGGGCTCACGGTGAAGATCATCGAACACGGCGGTGCCCACCGAGGCGTGCACCGTACCGGGTGGCAACTCGGGCGGGTCAAGGTCAGCCGTCGGCGTCGCGCGTACGGCGGCGCCGAACGCGCCGTGCAGTCGTTGCGGGCACAGCTCGAACCAACGCCGGGTCGCCCGGACCACACGCTCGCGGTCCGGGCCCACCGGCACGGTCAACATCACGGTGCAACGTTCCCGTCGACCACCGGCCATACTCACTCCCGTTCCCCGTCTCCTGTTACTCCGCCGCTGCCCGTCAGCGGGCGAGTGCGAAGTCCGCCTGGGTCAGAACCACCGCGGAGGCCCCACCACCGACGACTGCCCAGCCGCCGAAGGCCACGACAAGACCAATACCACCGGCGATGGCCCAGCCCGAGACCGGGTCGTCCTTGACGCCGGTGTCCTGTGCCTTCGTGATGTGGCGCTCGGTGTCCCGATCCGAGTCGTCAGCCGCGTCGAAGGCGTCCTCGGTGTTCTTCCGTAGCTGGTGACCTCGCGGAACCTTCTCGTTGAAGTTGTCGGTGCGGTAGTACTCGATGCCGGTGGGGGCTTGCTCGGTCGAACCCGGATCGGAGTAGACGGTCACCACCTGGCTCACCTTCTGGTTGTTCACACCGGAGCTCGGCGTGGGGAACGGCGGGCCCTGCACGACGGGCTTCGGACCACTGGCGGTCCGGCCACGCAGAATATGGTTTCGAGACCACTCCATGCCGTGTTCCATGCTCTTGTTGGCCGTGCTCGACCCCTGCCTCTCCGCCTTGATCTCCCATACCCAGACCTCCTGGCGGGCTCCCTTGCTCCTGAGCGCAGCACAGTTCCAGCAGACCAGGTCAGTTCCGGCGGAATTACCAAGATTTGTGGTGATCCAGGCCTTGCCTTCGAACTGCCGTTGCAGGTCGAGGGCCCGCAGCGCGATCGCCGTGTCATGTGCCGAGGTGCGGCCCTTACCCACCGTGCTCTCCCCTATTTCTTCCGCCAGACGTGCCGCAGCTTCGGGGTCGCCGCCAACCGGCGGGCGCGGGTTCGACGGAGTCGGTGCGGCGGGGACACTGCAGTCGCGATTCGGGCAATCCTCCGGGGGAATCCGGGTGCCGGAGGGGTCGGAGAACGTCACCGGGCTGCTGTTCGA
Organism: Micromonospora sp. DH14; assembly: GCF_029809455.1. Lineage (NCBI taxonomy): Bacteria > Bacillati > Actinomycetota > Actinomycetes > Micromonosporales > Micromonosporaceae > Micromonospora > Micromonospora sp. DH14. The sequence goes on from NZ_JARVKT010000054.1 coordinate 20,652, forward strand.
GTAGGTGTAGCCGTTCCACTGCTGCGGATCTTTCATATCCTGGATCGGGTCGACCGAGATGAATCGGCCAACGGTGGGGTCGTACTCGCGCGAGCCGAGGTGGGTCAGTCCGGTGGCGTCGGCGTCGCCACCGATGAATCCCTTGCCGTTCGGCCAGGTGATGGCGGCTCCTCGCGAACTGCCGAACGGGGTCTGCCGACGCACCTGGGTAACCTGGGTGGACGGGTTGATCGCCACCTGGCTCGTGCCCTTCGCGTACATCGACCGGCTGCGCACTGCTTTGGCGGCGGTGCCGTTGCCGCGGGCGGCTGATGGGCGTCTCGTCCTGGCGGTCGACATCACCTGCTGGTTGCGGCCGGACGCGCATACCTCGCCGCAGCGGATTCTGTGTCACACCTATGGCCGCGGCAAGGATCAGACCATCATGATCCCGGGCTGGCCGTATTCGATGGTCGTGGCCCTGGAGTCGGGCCGTAGTTCGTGGACCGCACCGTTGGACGCGGTGCGGCTGGCGCCTGGTGATGACGCGGCCACGGTCACTGCTGGGCAGCTGCGGGACATCGTGGGGCGTCTGATCGCGGCCGGGCAGTGGCAGGCCGGTGACCTGGAGATTCTGGTCGTGGCCGACGCCGGCTACGACGCGCCCCGACTGGCGTTCCTCCTGCGTGACCTGCCCGTGCAGGTCCTCGCGCGGATGCGCTCGGACCGGGTTCTGCGCCGGGCCGTGCCGCCTCGGCAGCCGGGGACGGTCGGCCGACCGCGCAGGCACGGCGGTGAGTTCGTCTTCGGTGATCCCGTCACGTGGGGTGAGCCGGACGCGGCCCCCGTTGCCGACACCCGCCTCTACGGCACGGCGTGGGCCCGAGCCTGGGACCGGTTGCACCCGCGGTTGACCCACCGATCCGCCTGGACCGACTCGGCGAAGGTGCTGCCAGTCATCGAGGGAACCGTCATCCGTCTGGAGGTCGAGCACCTGCCCAGCGGCGCGACCCCGAAGCCGGTGTGGCTGTGGTGGTCCTGCGTCGACGCCACCCCGGGCGACGTCGACCGGCTCTGGCAGGCGTTCCTGCGCCGCTTCGACATCGAGCAGACATTCCGCCTGTTCAAGCAGACCCTCGGCTGGACCTGCTCGAAGATCCGCACGCCACAGGCCGCCGACCGATGGACCTGGATGATCCTCGCCGCCTACACCCAACTGCGGCTGGCCCGAACCCTGGCCGCCGACCTGCGCCGCCCCTGGGAGAAACCCGCACCACCGCAGCGCCTGTCACCCGCCCGCGTCCGCCGCGGGTTTCGGCACCTGCGCGTGAAGGCCGCCTGCCCAGCCGGTGCACCCAAACCCTCCCGGCCAGGACCAGGAGGACCACCCGGCCGCCGCAACAACCACCCCACCCCGCGCTACGACGTCCACATCGCGACCACCACGAACACCAAGACACCGGCCGCGAACATGACGAAGTCTGTCAATCCCCGTCCACGCCGCACAGGTTAAAGATCAAGCCAAGAGGACGTCCAGCACCCGCCAAGCGTTCCCGCAGCAGCCGCAACCGCGCACCAAAGCAGTGAGCCAGCCGGGCCAAGGCCCTCGACCAAGATCCGACTGGCTCAAAACTGCTCTACAGGATCAAGTACGGCCCGGCAAAGCCGGGCCGCGCGCACGCGCTACGGCCTACGGCCCCGCGCGCACGCCCAGCAGACCGACCCAAGATCTCGGAGCAACACCAGTGCGCCGACCTTTGCCGGATCCCACCAGGATGACCATACATCCACGATCATGGATGCTATGCCGAAGCTGACGGCAACCGTGACGGCAACATGGCCGTCCGCCAGTGGGCGGCGGCGCACCCCAGCAACAAAGGCCGGGCGCGCAGACGTTCAGCCCTTGGCTCGACAAACCGCGACCAGTCATGGGAAGACATCTGAGCACCCGACCTTCATGACATCGGTTACCAGGGTGTAGCAGCCGTACGCGCTACAGGTCGAAACCCTTCTTTCGCAAACGCTCAATAAGGGGAACTTGACCCGGCGGCCTCGCTATGAATTTGTCTTTTTGCTCATCAAAACTATCCAGATAGACCTCGACATCTTGCCCATCCACGTATACATCGCCGTCGTCAATGTATAGCGCATCGATTAGCCCAGGTCTCGATAGCCCGAGTTCAAGGATTACCCCCCAACGAAATACAGCAAGAACGCGACCGGAGGCCAACTGTCCGATGCGGTCGGTCTCTACAGGCTCTGACCTGGGATTACTCACTGGGGCACCACCGACCGAGGGTACTGGTTGAGCTGGTCAAATACGGTATTTGGGATGGCCACCTCTGATCCCGGCACCCCGTTGTGACTGCCAACGTACTGCCGGGCCGCACCACCGCGCTGAGGCAGTACAAGAACCCCGCCGACGTCGGCAGCAACGACACGACCAAGTTCGACCAGACCACCTACACCTACACCCTGCTCGGACAGGCCAAGACCCTGACGGACGCGACCGGCGCCAACGTCTGGTCCTACGCGGCGGAGGCAATCCGCCGAGCGTGTGGGCGGTGGTCACCCGGCAAGAGCAGGCCCCGACCGGCCAGCCGGAACAGACGCAGTCAGATCCCCCCTGGACATTGGTCGGGGTAGACCTACGGTCCGGCCAACCAGCCGGCCGGATCGACCTCGTGACGCCCAACAATGACCAAGGTGAGGAATTCCTCGGTCTCGCTGGCACCGAGATCCTCCTGCAACGCTGGACCGCCCACGGCGCCGAACTGGTCGCCGCCAACCCCGCCAACGGCCAGCGCCGAGTACTCACCTCACTACCCGACTAGGCGCGGCTGACCCTCCCCGGCAACTACAGAGGTTGAAGGGCCAAGGTTCGGGCTATTTCGGTGGTTCGGGTTCGAGGGTCATGCCGGTGCTGGCGAAGAAACCGGCGAGGAGATCGGTCTGTTGCTGACAAGCGCGTAGTCGGCGTTTGA
>NZ_JARVKT010000055.1:0-22720 GCF_029809455.1 Micromonospora sp. DH14
CCCCCGGCCCGCTGCCCCCGCGAGCTTGCAGTTCCGTATCAGCTTTTGTCGTTTATGACACGCTCCGTCCCGACAGAAAGTGCAAGATCGCGTGGTGGGTGGGTGGGGCGGGCGGGGCTGGCGGCTTGGCGGATGCGGGTGCCGCCGTAGCGGACGCCGCCGAGCAGGAAGCGTTGGGCGACCGCCAGCCAGCCGCACACCCCGCGCTCCAGCAGCCAGAGTGGTGCCGCCAGTGCCGTCGTCGGCGGGAACACCCGGCCGCCGCCAGCGCGGCGGCGACCCGTCTCGGCCAGCGCGACGATCCCGACCGCCGCGCCGAGCAGCAGCCCCGGTCGGCGGGACACGACCCCCGCCGCCAGCGCCGGCAGGACCGCGAGCCCGGCCAGCAGGCGAGCCGGCTGCGCCAGATCGTCGTACGCCTGACGGACCCGTTGACCGCGGAAGTGCGCGGCGGCCGGAGGCAACCGGCGGACGTACAGCCAGGCCGGGGCGGCCTCGGTGCCACCGTACGCGCGCACGGTGCGGATCAGCTCCAGGTTCTCGAAGAGCACGTCCGGGTCGTACCCGCCCATGCCGAGGAAGGTGCTGCGCCGCACGGCCAGGGTGCCTGGGTAGTCCGCCCCGAGCGCCCGGTTGAGCAGTGTGCGGCCGGTGTCCCACCAGGCGTGCCAGGGCAGCGGGTCGAAGTAGTTCTGCGGTCGCACCAGATCGACCTCGTCGAGCAACAGGTGCACGGCGGTCAGCCCGGCCTGGTCGTACCGGACGTCGTCGTCGGCGATCACCACGTGCTCGTGTTCCGCCGCGCGGACACCGGTGCGTACGCCGAGCACCTTGCCGTTGAGTCCGCGCTCGCTCGGGTCCGGTGGGAGATGCCGTACCCACCCCCGCCACGCCTCGGCGTGCCGGGCGAAGAGGTCCGGAGGGGAGCCGTCGACCACGAGCACCTCGACCCGGTCGGACAGCCAGCGCAAGTAGTCGGTCAACTCGGCCAGGCCGTTGTCGGTGTGCCAGCGCAGCGGCAGCACGTACGTCATCGGCAGACGGACCGGCGACGGGCCGGCGCCCTCGTGTTCGACCTCCCGCCGACGCGCACCGCGTCGGGTGTCACCAGTGGCGCTGAACGGGGACATGACAAACTCCGTGACGGACAGGGCCGCTGCCGGTGCCGAGCAGCGTCTCCCCGCGATCGCGGGGATCAAACGGCCGGGCCGTTTCGACGGCCGGCCCCTGGGGTCGCGCTGCCCGTACCGTGACCGGTGGGGCGGGTCAGGCCGGGCGGAGGTCGGGCGCGCGGCGGACGTTGGTGACGGTCAGGCCCAGCGGCGGCAGCGCCGGCATCCGGTGCAGGTCCAGGGCCAGGTCCTGGACCGGCACGTCGTAGCGCATGGCGGCGGTCAGGTTGGTGACCGCCCGCTTCATCAGGTCGATGGTGAGCCACTCGCCGGCGCAGCGGTGACCGGCCCAGTGATCACCGCCGCCCTGCGGGACCAGCTCGAACGGGTCCACCCGGCGGCCGGCGAACCGCTCCGGACGGAACAGCTCCGGTTGCGGCCAGATCGCCGGGTGGTGATTGGTGCCGTAGAGGTCGAGCAGCACCCGCCGGCCCTTCGGAAAGTGGTGGCCCTGCCAGTCGAAGGACCGCCGGACCCGGGCCGCAGCCAGCGGGAAGAACGGGTAGTAGCGGCGGACCTCCTGGACGAAGTGCTCGGTGGCCTCGTCGTCGTCGCGGACCCGTTCCCGCCAGCCCGGATGGTCGTACAGGGCGAGCGCGGCGAAGGCGATGTACTGGTCGATGGCGACCACCGGGCGTAACACGTTGAGCAGCTCCACCGCCGCGATCCGGCGGGGGAGGAGGCGGCCGGCGCGGTCCCGGTGTTCGGCGATCACAGCCAGGGCGCTGCCGGCCGGGGCCGGGGCTGAGCCGACCCGGGTCCGTTCGACGAGGTCGGCGAGCCAGTGTTCGGCGCGGTACCGGGCGAGCCGCCCCCGCCAGTGCCGGGGACCGACCGCCGCTGGGGCTTCGATCATGGCGTGCAGCTCGGTGGCGCGGCGCTCGACCTGCGACGTCGGCAGCGGCACCCCGGCCCAGGCGCAGACCACCCGGGTCAGCAACCGGCCCAGCTCGTCATAGAGCGACACCGGGCCGGCGCCCTCCCAGGCGGTGATCCGGGTCCGCCACGCGTCGTCGAAGAGCTGGCCGAGCTGCCGGATCGCGGCCGGTGTCATGATCGACATGAACATGGCCTTGCGGTCGTCGTGCGCCGGCCCGTCCAGGCCCTGCACCCCACCCCGACCGGTCAGGGTCCGCTGCACGCGCAGCGGCATCGCGGTGTCACGTTGGAAGCGGTCGTTGTCGTAGAACAGCTCCGCCGCCGGCCGGCCCCGCAGGCAGATGGTCGGGGCGAGCAGGATCCGGGTCTGGAAGACGTCGCTGCCGTACCGCTCGCAGCGCTCGCTGACGAACCGGTAACCGGCGCGCAGCAGTGCGAGGGTGCTGTCCGGGCTGCGGTCGGCCGGCATGGTCGCCATCGGGTCTCCTCACGCGCGGGCGCGGCTGGTCGCCGCCGCCCACCGCGGTTACCCCGGTCGACGCCGCTGAACCCCGGCGCGGCTGGCCCCTCCCAGGGGCGGCGGAACCTGGTTTGCTGCTGGTGGGACAACCACGGGGAGGGCGGATGCGCGACAACAGATCGCCGCACTGGCGGCAGCGGCGAGCGGCCGGAGCACTGGGCGGAGGCCGCGACGGGCGGTCACTGATCGGGCCACCACGGCGGCCCACCCGTCCGCACCGGTTCTTCACGGTGCACCTGGGCTTCACCGCGCCCGGCCCGGCCGAGGCGCGCGAACTGGCTGTGGCGTACGCCGAGGCGCTGAGCCTGCTCCGCTCGGAGGTGGCACTCGGGGCGGCGGCCCTGTCACCGGCCGACGCCTGGCAGCGGGCCGAGCGGCTGTTCTGCGGCGCGGTCGGCCCGGACGGGGAGCGCTGCGTCGACGTGGCCGACCACCCGGGCTTCCACCACGCCCCCGGTCCCGGCGGCCTCGGCTGGGGCGACGGCGACGGCCCCGGCGATGACTGACCCGCGGCCCCGGGTGGTCGACCCGCGCTCCGGCCGCCCGCGTGGCCGTGCCGGTGTCCGCAGCACGGGCACCGGCACGGCGATCCAGCACCGACGGGTCGGCGGGCGCGATCAGTCCAGGTCGAACTCGCCGTCCTGCGCGCCGGCCACGAAGGCGTCCCACTCGGCCTGGGTGAAGACCAGCACCGGCCCGTCCGGCTCGGCCGAGTTGCGCATGCCGATCAGGTCGTCGACGAACGCGACCTCAACAGCGCTGTCGGAGGTGTCCCCCTCGGCCCGCTGCCAGACCGCCCGAGAGAGGTCGAAGTCGCCCTTGGGGTGCTGCGCCATGGTTCTTTCCTCCAGTGCCGAGGGTCGTCTGGTGACCGGGTGCCGATCCCCATCGGGCAGGATAAGCGGATGCCGAGCCTGACCCGTGTAGAGGCGACCGCGCGTGGCGCGGCGATTACTGTCGAGTCCTATCAGGTGGACCTCGATCTGACCGGTGACGGTGACGTGTTCCGTTCCCGCGTCGAGATCCGGTTCCGGGCGACCGCCGGCGCCGCGACCTTCGCCGAGGTCAAGCCCGCCAAACTGCTCGGGGTACGCCTCAACGACAGTGACCTCGACCTCGACCTGCTCTCCGACAACCGGCTGCCGATCGGTGACCTGGCCGCGGAGAACACGCTCGTCGTCGAGGCGGAGATGGCGTACTCCAACGCGGGCGAGGGGATGCACCGCTTCGTCGACCCGGCCGACGGCGAGACATACCTCTACGCGATGTCCTTCCTCGACAACGCGCAGCGCATCTTCGCCGCCTTCGACCAGCCCGACCTCAAGGCCCCGTTCACCCTCTCGGTCACCGCACCACCGCAGTGGCTCGTCGCGGGCAACGCCGAGCTGGCCGCCAACCCGGCCCCCGGGCGCTGGGAGTTCGCCCCGAGCGCGCCCCTGGCCACCTACTTCTTCTCGTTGATCGCCGGGCCGTACCACGTCCGGCGGGCCGAGCACGACGGCGTACCGCTGGGCATCTACTGCCGCCGGTCGCAGGCCGAGCACCTGGACGCCGACGCCGACGAGATCTTCACCGTCACCCGGCAGTGCCTGGACCGGTTCCACCAGCTCTTCACCGAGCGCTACCCGTTCGGCAAGTACGACCAGGCGTTCGTGCCCGAGTTCAACGCCGGCGCGATGGAGAACCCGGGCATCGTCACCTTCCGCGACGACTACATCTTCCGCTCGGCGGTCACCGACACCCAGCGCGAGCAGCGCGCCGGCACCATCGCCCACGAGATGGCCCACATGTGGTTCGGTGACCTGGTCACCATGCGCTGGTGGGACGACCTGTGGTTGAACGAGTCCTTCGCGGAATACCTGGGCACCCGGGTCACCGCCGAGGCGACCCGCTTCGACCAGTCCTGGACGACCTTCGCCATGCGCCGCAAGGCCTGGGGGTACGCGGCCGACCAGCGCCCCTCCACCCACCCGGTCGCCCCGCAGGAGGTGGCCGACGCCGACGAGGGCCTGCTCAACTTCGACGGCATCTCGTACGCCAAGGGGGCCAGCGTGCTGCGGCAGCTGGTCGCGTGGCTCGGTGACGAGGCGTTCCTGGCCGGTCTGAACGCCCACTTCGCGGCGCACCGCTTCGGCAACGCCACCCTCGACGACCTGCTCACCAGCCTCTCTGCCAGCAGCGGGCGGGAGCTGTCCGGTTGGGCCGAGCTGTGGTTGCGCCAGCCGCAGGTCAACACGTTGCGAGCCGAGGTCGCCGTCGACGCCGACGGCTGCTACACCGAGGTCGCCGTGGTGCAGACCGCGCCCGAGTCGCACCCGGTGCTGCGCCCGCACCGGATCGGCGTGGGCCGCTACGCGGCGGACGGCACCGTCCAGCGCGACGAGGTGGACATCGACCCGGCCGCCGACGGTGGGCGCACCGTGCTGGGTCAGCTGACTGGTGAGCCAGCGGCCCGGCTGCTGCTGCTCAACGACGGTGACCTCACCTTCGCCAAGGTGCGTCTCGACCCGGCGTCGGCCGAGGCCGTCCCGCTGGCACTGCCCGGCCTGACCGACCCGCTGGCCCGGGCGGTGCTGTGGGGTGAGGCGCTGGACGCGGCGACCGACGGGGAGCGCCCGGTCAGCGGCCTGGTCGACCTGATGGTCGCCGCGCTGCCCACCGAGACCGAGGTGATCATCGCGGAGGACGTGCTGACGCTCAGTCGGTCACTGGTCGACCGCTACCTCGACCCGCTGACCCGCTCGACCGCGTTGGCCCGGGTCGCCGAGGCGTGTCGGCGCCTGCTCGACGGCGCGCCGGCCGGGGAGTCGTTGCAGCTCGCCGCCGCACGGGGCTGGATCGCCGCCACCACCGACGCCGACCTGCTCGTCGGCTGGCTCGCCGGCCGGGACGTGCCGGCCGGCCTCACTGTCGACGCGGAGCTGCGCTGGGCGGTGCTGCGTCGACTGGTGGTGCTGGGTGCCGCGGGCGAGGCGGAGATCGCCATCGAGGCGGCCGCCGACGTCAGCTCCGCTGGCGCGGAACGGGCCGCCCGGTGCCGGGCCGCACTGCCCGACCCGGCGGCGAAGCAGGCGGCCTGGGAGATCATCGTGCGGGGCGACGACCTGTCCAACCGGCTGTTGGAAGCGACAGCCGAGGGGTTCTGGCAACCCGAGCAGGCCGAGCTGACCGCCGCGTACGTCGATCGGTACTTCGCGGAGATGCCGGCCGCCGCGCGCCGGCGTACCCCCTGGACGGCCGACCGGGTGGCGGCCCTGGCGTTCCCCCGCTACGCGGTGGCGCAGCCGACCCAGGAGGCGGCCGCGGCGTTGCTGGCCCGCGACGACCTGACCCCCGGCCTGCGCCGGGTGGTGACCGACGCCGCCGACGACCTGCGCCGCGCGCTGGTCGCCCGGACGGCGGTGGCCGCCGCTTCGGCCTGAACGCCGACCAGCGGGGTGGCCGGCCGGCCACCCCGCTGGCCCACAGCCTCAGCGTGGGGCGGGTGCCGCCGTGACCGGCGCGTCCCAGTCGATGACGTAGCGCTGCTCGTCGGCGACGGTCTTCTCCGGGTCCAGCACGGTGCGCACCATCAGTGGCATCAGCAACGGCATCAGCGTCCGCGCTACCGCCCCGGGAGCCTTCGCGTGGTTGATCCGGGCCGCGCGGGCCGCGACCTTCTCCACCCGGGTACGACGCAGCCGCACGTACGCGTCGAACGCCGCCTCGACGTCCGGCAGGTCGCGCAGGCAGCGGGCGAGTTGCACAGCGCTCTCGATGGCCAGTGACGCGCCCTGCCCCGAACTGTTCGACGGCGCGTGCGCCGCGTCTCCGACCAGCACCATCCGGCCCCGATGCCAGTGCGGCACCGGCGGCATGATCTGCAACGACCCGACCACCTGAAGGTCGGCGGCGTTGCTGGTCGCCATCAGGTCCCGGCCCGGGTCGTCGTCGCCGTAGCTGGCGCGCAGCGTGTCCAGCCACTGCTCCGCCGGCACCACCCGGGCCTCGACCAGGCTCATCGGCCGCTGCTGCGGCAGGTTGGCCCCCCACCGGGTGCCGCCGCCGGGCTCCGGCCAGTACAGGTAGTAGCCCCGTCGTCCGAACGCGAACGTCATCGTGCCCGGCTCGGCGTCGACCTCGTGTCGGGGCCACCGCCTCGAAGCCGAGCAGTCCGGTGAACCGGGGGCCGGGTGCGGCCGGGTCGATGAGACCCCGGACCGTGGAGCGGATCCCGTCCGCGCCGACGAGGATGTCGGCGGTGGCGGTGCTGCCGTCCTCGAAACGGGCGATCACGCCGTCGCCGGTCTGCTCGGCGCCGACCAGCCGCTTGCCGTACGCGAACGGCACGCCCTCAGCGGACGCCCGATCGTGCAGCACCTGGTGAAGCTCGGCCCGGTGCACCACGTGCAGCGGCGGCACCCCGGTCAGGGTGGGCAGGTCGATGCGTCGGCGGCCGACGGCCAGGGCGTTGCGTCCGATCGGTGTGGCGATCGCCGTCACCGCGTCGTGGACGCCGACCGTCCGCAGCGCCGCCACCCCGTTGGGCGCGAGGGCGAGGGTGCCGCCGATTCCGGTGGCCGTGCTCGGGTACGCCTCGTAGACGGTTGCGGTGATGCCGGCGCGGCGCAGCGCGAGCGCTGTCACCGGCCCGGCGATGCCACCGCCGATGACGATCGCGGTTCGTACCGTGGTCATGGTCTCTCCCTGGGTGTGGTCGGTGCCGGCGCGCGGACCTGGTGTGGTCGGTGCGCGGGCGCGCGGACCTGGGAGGGAGCCCGGTTATCCTCGTGGTTGCCGCTTCGGGCCGGGTGCCTTCCCAGGCGTCGGTTCGGGGTCAGGGCCCCGGTGAGGTGTTGGCGCACCTCGCCGGGGCCGCTCTTCAGCCGGTGGGGTCGGCCCTGCGGCTGCTGGTGGTGGTGCTGTCGGTGCTGGTTCTCTCGGCCAGATCGGTCAGTTCGGCGGGCATCTCGCCGGTCTCGTGGAAGGCCCGCCAGGTGTCCAGGCCGGGGTAGCTTCCCGAGGTCAGCTCGGCGAGCAGGTCCCGCAGCCAGGCGGCCTCCGCGTCCCGGATGGCGAGGTCGTACTCCGACTCCACCAGGAACAGCCGCGGAATCTCCCGCAGGTGCGCGTCGAGCGTTTCGCGGTCCTGACGGATCGCGTCCTCCAGCCGGGAGAGCCGTTGCCGCAGCAGGTCGGTGGCCTCGTCGGGGTGCAACGCGGCGAGCACTGACAGCCCGGCCCGGAAGCGGGGGTGCTCCGTCATCGGGGTGGAGACCAGCTCGCGAGCCCAGTCGACAAGCTCCGCCCGCCCGGCGTCGGTGATCCGGTAGACGGTGCGTTCCGGGCGGCGGCCCTCGCGCAGGCTCTCCACCGCCTCGATCAGGTGGTGCTTGTCCAGGTTGCCGATCACCGTGTAGAAGGACCCCCACTTGAACTCCATGTCCTGGTCCTTGCCCCAGGCGCGGAGTGCGGTGGCGATCTCGTACGGGTGCATGGGCCGCTGGACCAGGGCGGACAGCACGGCCAGCGCCAGCAGGTTGCCGACCTTGCGCCGCTTCGGCACGACGACCTCCTCGCTCGTCGACGGTTACTCGTCGACGAATATACGCCGCCGTGCGGACTGCCGCGACCCCCTGTCGCGCCGATGTCAGGCGACCCACGGCCCGACGGTGCCGGGCCGGGACGGTCGTCACCGACGCTCGGCCTACGATCACTGGGTGGAGGAAGATATCCGGCGGATCGGGATCATGGGTGGCACCTTCGACCCGATCCACCACGGGCACCTCGTCGCGGCCAGCGAGGTGGCGGACCGGTTCGGCCTGGACGAGGTGGTCTTCGTCCCCACCGGCCAGCCGTGGCAGAAGGCCGACGAGCCGGTCAGTCCGGCCGAGGACCGGTACCTGATGACCGTCATCGCCACCGCCTCCAACCCCCGCTTCCAGGTCAGCCGGGTCGACATCGACCGCAGCGGACCCACCTACACCGTCGACACGCTGCGTGACCTCCAGGCTGAGTACGGCCCGAAGGTGCAGCTCTTCTTCATCACCGGCGCGGACGCCCTGCAACGCATCCTGTCCTGGAAGGACCTGGACGAGATCTTCGAGCTGGCGCACTTCATCGGGGTGACCCGGCCCGGCTTCCCGCTGAGCGACAAGCACCTTCCGGCGGACACGGTCAGCCTGATCCAGGTGCCCGCGATGTCCATCTCGTCGACCGACTGCCGCGCGCGGGTCGCCAGAGGTGAGCCGGTTTGGTATCTGGTGCCCGACGGTGTGGTGCAGTACATCGCCAAGCGGAGCCTCTATCAGCGCTGAGCGCACCCGTTATGCCCAGGTTTGTATGGCTAACCGGGCAGAACTGCACGATCGCGATGCCGCCAGGTGTGAGACGCTTGGAGGATCGCACGCTTGATCGAAGGAGAACGGTGACAGTTTCCGAACGCGCTCACGAGCTGGCTATCGCGGCCGCCCAGGCCGCCGCCGACAAGAAGGCGCAGGACATCACGATCATCGACGTCGGCGACCAGCTCGCCATCACCGACGCGTTCGTGCTCGCCGCCGCCCCCAATGAGCGTCAGGTGCTGGCCATCGTCGACGCCATCGAGGAGAGCCTGCTGGAGCTGCCGGAGAAGGCGAAGCCGGTGCGGCGTGAGGGCGAGCGCGGAGGCCGCTGGGTGCTGCTCGACTACGTCGACATCGTGGTGCACGTCCAGCACACCGAGGAGCGCGAGTTCTACGGGCTCGACCGCCTCTGGAAGGACTGCCCCACCATCCCGTTCGTCGATCGCGACCTGGTCGAGGCCGACGCCAGCGGGTCCGCCGCCGCCGAATGAGCCGACTGATCGTCTGGCGACACGGCAACACCGACTGGAACGCCGCCAACCGCGTGCAGGGGCAGACCGACGTACCCCTCAACGAGCTGGGCCGCGACCAGGCCCGCGCCGCCGCCCCGCTGCTCGCTGCGCTGCGCCCCGACGCGATCGTGTCCAGCGACCTGAGCCGCGCCGCGGATACCGCCGCCGCGCTCGCGGCGCTGACCGGGCTGCCGGTCCGCACCGACGCGAGGCTCCGTGAGCGGCACTTCGGCCAGTGGCAGGGTCTGCACCTCACCGAGGTCGCCACGCGCTTCCCCGACGAGTACGCGCGCTGGCGGGCCGGCGACCCCGACCCGGGCGCGGACCTGGAGCCCCTGCGCGACCTCGGCGAACGGGTCGGTGCCGCGTTGCAGGAGGCAGCCGACGCGGCCGCGGGCGGCACCGTGGTGATCGCCACGCACGGTGGCGGCTCCCGGCAGGGCATCGGTCACCTGCTCGGCTGGGACAATGCCGTGCTGCGCACCGTCGGCTCGTTGGCCAACTGCCACTGGACCGAACTGCGTCACGACGACGTCCGTGGATGGCAGTTGCGGGCGCACAACGTCGGCCTGATCACCGCACCGGTCGCCGTCGACGCGGTCTGAGCAATCGCCCCTCGGCGTTCGCGGCCTCGATCGGCTAGCGTGCCGGGCATGCCCGTCGCGGTTGTCACCGACTCCACCGCCTACCTTCCGCCCGAGCTGGTGCAGGCGCACCGGCTGACAGTCGTGCCGTTGACCGTCGTCCTCAACGGCGCGGAAGGGCTGGAGGGGGTGGAGACCCAGCCGTCCGACGCGACAGTGGCACTGAGCGCCCGCCGGGTCACCGCGACCACCTCCCGCCCGGCACCCGAGCAGTTCGCCCGGACGTACCGCCAACTGCTCGACGCCGGCGCCGACGGGATCGTCTCGGTGCACCTCTCCGCCGCGCTGTCCGGCACCGTGGAGGCCGCCCGGCTGGCCGCCGCCGACCTGGACGGCCGGGTGGAGGTCGTGGACAGCCGCTCGACCGGCATGGGGCTGGGCTTTCCCGCCATCGCCGCCGCCAGGGCCGCCCAGGCCGGCGCCGACCTTGCCGGGGTACGCGACGCGGCGCTCGCCGCCGTGGCCCGCACCACCGTCTGGTTCTACGTCGACACGTTGGAGTTCCTCCGTCGCGGCGGCCGGATCAACGCCGCCGAGGCGCTGGTCGGCACCGCGCTGTCCGTCAAGCCGATCATGCACATGCCGGACGGGGCGATCGTGCTGCGCGAGAAGGTCCGCACCGCCAGCCGGGGAGTGGCCCGCCTCGTGGACCTGGCCGTCGAGGCGGCCAGCGACGACGACGTGGACCTCGGGGTGCACCACCTGGCCGCACCGCAACGGGCCGAGGCGTTGCGGGCCGCGCTGACCGAACGGTTCGGCGACCGGCTGCACGACACCTACGTCTCCGAGGCGGGTGCCGTCATCGCCGCGCACGCCGGGCCGGGGCTGGCCTGCGTGGTCGTCCACCGCCGCCCGCAGGGCTGAGTCGTGCCCACGTCGTACGTGGTGACCGGGGGTGGGCGCGGTGTCGGCCGGGCGGTGGTGCAACGGCTGGTGGCCATCGGTGCCACCGTCGTCGTCCTGGAGCGCGACGCCGAGGCTGTCGACTGGTTGGCCGGCCACCCGGCCGCCGATCGGCTCGTCGCGGTGCTCGGCGACGCCGCCGACGAGCAGGTGGCCGAGCGCGCCGCCGAGCTGGCGGACCGGGCCGCGCCGCTGACCGGCTGGGTGAACAACGCGGCGGTGTTCCGCGACGCCGCGCTGCACTCCGCGTCGGCCGACACGGTGCTCGACCTGATCACCGTGAACCTGCGCCCGGCAGTGGTGGGCGCCGCGGTCGCCGTCCGCCACTTCCTGGCCCGCGCCACCGGCGGCGCGATCGTCAACGTCTCGTCGCACCAGGCCCGCCGGCCGGTGCCCGGTGCGCTGCCGTACGCGACGGCGAAGGCCGCCGTGGAGGGGCTGACCCGGGCGCTGGCCGTCGAGTACGGGCGGCACGGCATCCGCGCCAACGCGGTGGCGCTCGGCTCGATCGCCACCGAACGGCACGCCGAATTCCTGGACGGCCAGGAGCCCAGCCAGGCCGAGTGGATCACCACCGAGCTGAACCGGCTGCACCCGGTGGGCCGGATCGGGCGGGCCGACGAGGTGGCCGAGGCGGTCGCGTACCTGCTGTCACCCGCGGCGAGCTTCATCAACGGGGTGACCCTGCCGGTGGACGGGGGACGGGCCGTGCTCGGCCTCGACCCGGAGGCCCGCTGACAGGTTCGCGGGAGGCAGCTGCTCCGCGCTGCTGTGTTAGCCTCCGTGCGCGCCCCAGATGGGCCTACCCCCCGGAGGTTCTGGCTACTTCAGCCACCACGCCGAGAACGACGCGATGCACGCGTCTCTCGTGCGGGATCCGGGGCGTCGGTGCCCCCGGGGCTTCGTCATCTGCGTGGCTGAACGCTGTGGGCCTCCGGTCGGGTCTTCGGATCGACCGGGAAGAAGACCGTACGCATGACAGTCACGTTCAACCACACCATCATCGCCAGCAAGGACAAGAGCGCCTCGGCCGCGTTCTACCGGGAGCTGTTCGAGCTGCCGGAGGCACCTTCGTGGGGGCCGTTCGCCAACGTCCAACTGGACGAGGGTGTACTGCTCCAGTTCGCCGAGCCGCCGGTGGACATCCAGATGCAGCACTACGCGTTTCTCGTCGACGACGAGTTGTTCGTGCGGTGTCTGGCGTTCGTCGAGGGGCGTGGCATCACGTACTGGGCCGACCCGCAGCTCAAGCGTGAAGGGGAGACCAACACTGAGCACGGTGGGCGGGGCTTCTACTTCTTCGACCCGGCCGGCCACGCCATCGAGATCATCACCCGGCCGTACCTGTAGGGGCGGCGACCGACGGTCACCGCCGACCGCCCAGCGAGAGACCGGGTGCCCGGGCCACGCGCCGCAGATCGGCTCCCGCATAACAGATCGGGGCATGATCAGGGCGTTGTCCACAGTGGGGCCGGTTGTCCACAGGACGGCGGCGTCACCCTCCGACCGTCCCGGCCGCCGCCATAGCGTCGCGCTGTGTCGCACGATGAGGAGACAGAGGTACGCCAGCGCCTGCGCCGGCTGACGGAGGCGGCTGTCGTGCCGTCGCCCCGGCCGGCGGCGCCGCCCACGGGCCTACCCCCGTCCCTGGTCGGCCCGCCGCCTGCGGACGTGCTCTCTTCCCAGCCTGCCGCGCCGGCAGTGGAGCCGGCATCGGGCGGCCTCGCGGTTCCGCCCGAGTCGCGGTTGCCCGGCCCGGGGGCGTTCGACCCCGGCCGGCGCGGAGTACGGGCGTTGGCGGTGGTGGCCGCGGTGGTGGTGGTGGGTGCGGCCGGTTGGGCCTGGCAGGCCCGGCCACAGTCGGAACCAGTCGCCCCACTGCTCAGCGACGCCGCGTCGGCCGCACCGTCGGATGGCCCCAGCGCGTCCGGCTCCGGCGAGGTGGTGGTGGCGGTCGCGGGCAAGGTCCGCAAACCCGGTCTGGTGCGTCTCCCGGCCGGGTCCCGTCTCGCCGACGCGGTGCAGGCGGCCGGGGGCGCACTGCCCGGGGTCGACGTGGCGCTGCTCAACCCCGCCCGCAAGGTCACCGACGGTGAGCTGATCGTGGTCGGGGTGACGCCACCGCCGGTGCCGGGCGGCGCGGCCGGGCCGGCGGCGGGCGGTGCGGCACCCGCCGCCGGGCCGCTGAATCTCAACACCGCGACCCTGGCGCAACTCGACGCACTGCCCGGGGTGGGTCCGGTGCTCGCCCAACGGATCCTCGCCCACCGGGATCAGCACGGCGGGTTCAGGTCCGTTGGCGACCTGCGCCAGGTCGACGGGATCGGCGATGCCCGCTACGAGCAGCTCAAGGACCTGGTGACGGTGTGAGCATCTTCGCCGCTGGCCCACCACCGCTGGGCAGTGCCCGGTCCGGGCCCCCGGCCGAGCAGGCTCAGGCCGCGTCGCCAGCTGGCGGGGCTCAGCCCACGTCCTCGGCTGGGTCGGAGCCGATTGTGTCGCTGGCTGGTCGGGCCCGCTCCGAGCTGCCGGATCTGCGACTGGCGGGGCTCGCCGTGGCGGCCTGGCTCACCGCGCTCGCCGGCCTGCACCTCGGCAGCCGCACCGTGCTGCTGGTGGCCGGCACGGCGGCCGGGCTGACGGCGGTTGGCGCCGGGCACCTGCTCGGCCGCCTCGGCGATCCTCGAGCCGTGGTGCGGCGTTACGGGTGGGTGGCGGTGGCGGTGGGCCTCGGCGTGGTCTGCGGTGGTGCGGCCACCGCCGCCCGGCTCGCCGTCCGCGACGCGCCGCCGATCCGGGCCCTCGCCGAGCAGCGGGCTCCGGTCACCGCCGACCTGGTCGTCCGGGACGACCCACGCCCGATCCGCAGCGCCGGTCGGCCGGGCATGTTGCTGGTGTCGACGCAGTTGGTCCGGCTCACCGGCCCGGACGGCCGGCGGGTCCAGGCGTCGGTGCGGCTGCTCGTGCTGACGACCGACCCGGCCTGGCGGGGCCTGCTGCCCGGGCAGCGCCTCGCCGCCGACGGCCGGCTCGGCGTTCCGCGCGGTGGCGACCTCACCGCAGCGGTGCTCAGCACCAACGGTCCACCGCTGCGGCACGGCGCGCCGTCCTGGGCGCAGCGTGCCGCCGGGGTGCTGCGTAGCGGCCTGCAACGCGCCTGCGCGCCGCTGCCCGATGACCCCGGTGGGCTGCTGCCCGGTCTGGTGGTGGGCGACACCAGCCGACTACCACCCGCCGTCGAGGAGGACTTCCGAGCCACCGGGATGACACACCTCAACGCGGTCTCCGGTTCCAACGTCGCGATAGTGGTGGGTGCGGTGTTGCTGCTGGCCCGGTGGGCACGGGCCGGTCCGTGGCTCGCCGCCGCGCTCTGTGGGGTGGCGCTGGTGGGGTTCGTCATCCTGGTCCGCCCGTCGCCTAGCGTCGTACGGGCCGCCACGATGGGGGCGATCGGGCTCGCCGCGCTCGCCGCCGGTCGTCCTCGGGCGGCGCTGCCCGCGTTGGCCGCCGCCGTGACCGTGCTGGTGCTCGTCGACCCGGAGTTGGCCGGGGATCCCGGGTTCGCGCTCTCCGTGCTGGCCACCGGTGGCCTGCTGCTGCTCGCGCCGCGCTGGCGGGACGGGTTGCGGCGGCGAGGCGTACCACCGGGGCTGGCCGAGGCGCTGGCCGTGCCGGCGGCTGCCCAACTTGCCTGCGGCCCGGTCGTCGCCGGGATCTCCGGCACGGTGAGCGTGGTGGCGGTGCCCGCCAACCTGTTGGCGGTGCCGGCCATCGCGCCAGCGACAGTGCTGGGCGTGCTGGCGGCACTGGTGTCGCCGATCTGGCCGGCCGGTGCCGGGTTCGTCGCCTGGCTGGCGAGTTGGCCGGCCTGGTGGTTGGTGCTCATCGCCCGGCAGGGGGCTCGGCTGCCGGGCGGCACCCTGCCGTGGCCGGGTGGTGTGCCCGGGGCCCTGCTGCTGACCGGGCTGACAGTTGCGCTGCTGATTGCGGTGCGCCGACCACTCGTCCGCCGACTGGTGGCGGTGGTCGGTGTCGCCGCGGTGCTGGGTGCCCTGCCGGTGCGGCTGGTGGCCGCCGGCTGGCCGCCCGACGGTTGGGTGGTGGTGGCCTGTGCGGTCGGGCAGGGCGACGCAGTGGTGCTTCCGGTCGGCAGCGGCCGGGCCGTGGTGGTGGACGCAGGGCCGGAACCGGGTGCGGTGGACGGTTGCCTGCGTCGGCTCGGCGTGCGGGAGGTGCCCCTGCTGGTGATCAGCCACTTTCACGTGGATCACGTGGGCGGGGTGGCCGGGGTGTTCCGGGGGCGGCGGGTGGGTGCCGTGCTGACGCCGTCATCGACGGACCCGGAGAGCGGCCGGGACCTGGTCCGGGCGGCGGCCACCGGCGGGCGGGCCGCGCTGCTGACCACCGTGGCCGGCGCTCGCCATCCCGTGGGCGGGGTCGACCTGTTGGTGCTCGGCCCGCCGTACCCGCTGGCGGGGACCAGATCCGACCCGAACAACAACTCCCTGGTGCTGCGCGCCACGGTGGCCGGGGTGCGGATCCTGCTGGCCGGCGACGCGGAGACCGAGGAGCAGCACGCGATGGTGACCCGGGCGACGCCCGGCCAGTTGAGGGCGGACGTGTTGAAGGTCGCGCACCACGGTTCGGCGTATCAGGACCCGGGCTTCCTCGACGCGGTACGGCCGGCGGTGGCGCTCGTGCCGGTGGGCACCGGCAACACCTACGGGCACCCGAGCCCGGGGCTGCTCGCCCGACTGGACAGCGGCGGCGTCCGGGTGCTGCGTACCGACACGGACGGCGATGTGGCGGCGGTCCGAACGGGCAACGGTCTGGCGGTGGCCCGGCGAGGTCTGCCCGCGGGCCGTCAGCCCTGAGCCGCACTCCGATTCGATGAACGATTTGCGGATTAAGAAGGTAATTGACATAGATGTCTGGATTTGCACTGTGTGCGGGCTGCGCCGACCAAGCAGCGAATGAGCAGGCACGATCCCGCCGCAGGCCGTGCGAATATGGGCGACGTGACCCCCGCCAGCCTCGCCCCCATTCTGCTCGTCCTCGGTGACGAGGAACTGCTCGCCACGCGCGCGGTCACCGAAGCTGTCGCGAAGGTTCGCGGCGTCGACCCCGAGGTGGACGTCCGCGAGTACCAGGCCAGTGCGCTCACCGTCGGTGAGATCGCCGAGATGCTCAGCCCCTCACTGTTCGGCGGACGGCGGCTGCTGATCCTGCGCTCCGGCCAGGACGCCCGCAAGGACCTGGTCGCCGCGCTGTTGGCGTACGCGAAGAATCCCGACCCCGACGTCCAACTGCTGGTGCTGCACCTGGGCGGCGCGAAGGGCAAGGCGTTCGCCGACGGCCTGCGGGCGGCTGGCGCGACGGTGGTCCCAGCCGGCAAGCTCAAGGGGCACCGCGAGCGGGTGGCCTTCGTCCGTGACGAGATCCGTCGGGCCGGCGGCAAGTGCACCGACGACGCCGCCGAGGCGCTGATCGCCGCCGTCGGCAACGACCTGCGCGAGTTGGCCGCAGCCTGCTCCCAACTGATCGCCGACACCGATGGGCGGATCAGCGCCGAGACGGTGTCCCGTTACTACCGGGGCCGGGTCGAGGTGACCGGCTTCACCGTGGCGGACGCCACAATGATCGGCGACGTGCCGGCCGCGCTCGAGGCACTGCGCTGGGCCCTGCACGTCGGGGTCGACCCGGTGCCCATCGCCGACGCGCTGGCCGACGGGGTGCGGACGGTCGCCCGGGTGGCGTCGGCCGGGCGGGGCAGCCCGTACCAGCTCGCCAGCAGCCTCGGCATGCCCGCCTGGAAGATCGAGCGGGCGCAGCGGCAGGGGCGGGGCTGGACGCCGGAAGGGCTGGTCCGGGCCATGCAGGTCGCCGCCGAGTGCAACGCGGCCGTCAAGGGCGGCTCCGACGACCGGGCGTACGCCCTGGAACGTGCGGTCTTCTCGGTCGCGGCGGCCCGGCAGGGCAGCACCAGGTGACGGGGGCGAACCGCCCGGTGTGGGCCACCATGTCCGTGGACGAGGAGCGGTACCGGCCGCTCTACGCTCGGCTCCTCGGCCTGCGGTTCGTCAACCCCGGTGGCGTGCTGTGCTTCCTCTTCTTCGAGGGTGCCATCGCCCTGGCGGTCCTGCTCGCCCTCGCCGAGTTGGTCAGCTGGTGGGCGGTGCTGGTGCTGCCGGTCGTGGTGGCGGCCATGGTCAAGCTCAACGACATGGTGGCCGCGGTCGTGGTCCGTTCCGCCGCGCTCGTACCCGAGCAGGAACGGGACCGGTTTCGCCGGCAGATGGAACCGGTGGTCGGCCGAGCCCGGGTGGAGTGGATCTCGCACAGCGTTCCCGGCGTGGTGATCACCGCCGACCCGCCGCCACCGCAGCGGCGGGCCAACCCGTCAGACTGAGCGCCGGTCCTCGTCGGGGTCACGCACCGAACGGCCGGCCCGGAGAAGCCCGGCCGACCGGTAGCCCGGCGCTGTTCGAGGAGGCATGTCGACGACTACCAGGACACACGGAAGCCCCGGGCCTGGGCCCGGGGCTTTCCGAATCAGTCTGACGGTGAAGTCGTCAGGCGGAGAGCGCCACCACGCGCTTTGCGATCGCGGACTTGCGGTTCGCGGCCTGGTTGGAGTGGATCACGCCCTTGCTGACAGCCTTGTCCAGCTTGCGAGAGGCGTCCAGCATGAGCGCGGTCGCCTTCTCGACGTCACCGGCCTCGGCAGCCTCGTGGAACTTCCGGACGGCGGTCTTCAGCGACGACTTGACCGACTTGTTGCGCAGCCGGGCCTTCTCGTTCTGCCGGTTGCGCTTGATCTGGGACTTGATGTTCGCCACGCGACAGCCTCGTCTTGATAGCTCGGGTTGGTCAGCTTATTGCGCGTGATGACGAACATGCGTCACCGCTGCGCGAAGAGCCAGGTTACCAGGTCGCCCGGGACGAGCCAAAACGGCTCGGCCCGAACGCGGTCCGCCCGGGTCGCGGGGCTCACCCGGACGCTCAATGCTTGATCCACTCGCCTTCCTGCAAACCGGGCCATCCGACCACGGCTGACAGCCCGACTTCAAGAAACCCGAGTCGATCACGAGCCGCCGGGCCCCCGGGGCTGCCGGGGCCGCCGGGGCTGCCGGGCCGCCGGGGCTGCCGGGCCGCCGTCATTGCCAGTTCTGGCGGTCGGCCAGCCAGCTGAGCGACTGCTCGCCGCTCCACCGCTGGTGCGCGCGCCGGTGCGGCGAGGCCGTGGGCGGTGCGGCCGCCGCGCCGGTGAGGTAGTAGCCGGCCAGTGCCGCGAGCGTGGCGTCCAACGCGTCGGCGGGTGCGCCCGCGCACGCCGGGTGCGCGGCGAAGAGCCGGTCCGCGTCCAGCCCACTCGCGTAGGCGGTGAGCAGCAGGCCGGCCAGGTCGAACCAGGCGGGCCCGGAGCAGACCCAGGTCCAGTCGCAGAACCAGGCTCGGCCGTCCGACCCGATCAACACGTTGTCGAGCCGCAGGTCGCCGTGGATCAGGCCGGTCGCCCCGGCGGCGTACCGGGGGAGGAGCGACTCCAACTCCACCAGCTCGGGCAGCCGGGCCAGCAGCGGCGCGGGCAGTGGTGGGGTCGGCTCGCGGCCGGCGGCGACCTCCTCCCACCAGAGGATGTCCGACCGGGCCAGGTCGGCCAGGCGCGGCAGGCCCAGCGCGGTCAGCTCGGCCGGCGGGTCGGCCAGGGCGGCGGCGACCTGCGCGTACCCGGTGAGGGTGGCGTCCAGCTCGGCGGGCAGCCAGGGCAGGCTCGGGGTGTGCCCGTCGACGGCGTCGGTGCACAGCACGAACCAGCCGGCCGCGGAGAGGGTCCACCGGGGGCGGGGCGCCGGCAGGTCCACCGGCAGCCGGTCGAGGATCGCGGCCTCTCGGGCGTACCAGTCGACCAGATGCGGTTGCTCGGCGGCGGGTGCGGCCTTGACGAAGGCCCGACCACCGTCGGCGGTGTCGAGCACGGCGGCGAACCCCCTGGTGAAGCCCGCGCCCGCGACCCGGGCGGTGACCACCGGCGCGCCGAGCCGGTCGGCGACCGCGGCCCGCAGCGCCGCCGGCAACGCCGGCCACGACGGGCGCTGGGCGCTCGCGTGGTACGGCACCGGCGGCAGTTGGGGCGAGGACACCCCACCATGCTGCCCTGGGGTACGTGCACGACGCACGGCGGCACTGCCAGACTGCCAAGCCATGAGGACCGAGGACTTCTGGCAGCTGATCGACGAGGCGCGGGCGGGCGGCGGTGGTGAGCCCGGCCCGGTCGCCGCGCGGGCCGTCGCGCTGCTCGCCGAGCGCGACCCGGAGGACATCATCGGGTACGCACGGCACCAGACGAGGGTGCTCGCCGCCTCGCACAAGGCGGATCTGTGGGGCGCGGCGTACCTGATCAACGGTGGTGCCTCGGCCGACGGCTTCGAACACTTCCGGGGCTGGCTGATGACGCAGGGGCGTGCCGTCTTCGCCCGCGCCGTCGCCGAACCGGACTCGCTGGCCGAATTGCCCCAGGTGCGGGCGGCCTCGCTCACCGGCGAGGAGTTCTCCGCCGAGCAGATGCTCTCGGTGCCCTGGGACGCGTACCGCAAGGCCACCGCTACCAACCTGCCGGCGGACCGTGACCCGGTGCGGACGCCCGACCTCAACGACTTCTGGGACTTCGACGACGAGGACGAGGCGCGCCGGCGGCTGCCCCGGCTGGCCGCGCTCTTCGTCGAGCCGCCGATGGAGTGAGGGGTTCTCGGGCCGATCCATCGCCCGCGCAGTGGGGGCACCCCGGCGGCGTGGGAACATAGAGGGGGTCGGCGGCGCGCCGGCCTGTTCACGTCAGCCGACCAGAACGGACCGCTGTGCCACCGAAGCTCGATCCCGGCGCGAACGCCCCTGGTGCCACCGACCCCGGTCGCATCCGGAACTTCGGCATCATCGCCCACATCGACCACGGGAAGTCGACCCTGGCCGACCGGATGTTGCAGCTCACCGGTGTGGTCGACCCCCGGCAGATGCGCGCGCAGTACCTGGACCGGATGGACATCGAGCGCGAGCGCGGCATCACCATCAAGAGCCAGGCCGTCCGCATGCCGTGGACGATCCGCGAGGGTGAGCGGGCCGGCGAGCACGCCGTGCTCAACATGATCGACACCCCGGGGCACGTGGACTTCACCTACGAGGTGTCCCGGTCGCTGGCCGCCTGTGAGGGCGCTGTGCTGCTGGTCGACGCCGCCCAGGGCATCGAGGCGCAGACCCTGGCCAACCTCTACCTGGCCCTCGAGAACGACCTGCGCATCATTCCGGTGCTCAACAAGATCGACCTGCCGGCCGCGCAGCCGGAGAAGTACGCCGAGGAGTTGGCGCACCTCATCGGCGGCGACCCCGCCGACTGCATCCGGGTCTCCGGCAAGACCGGCGAGGGCGTCCCGCACCTGCTCGACGAGATCGTCCGGCAGTTCATCCCACCGGTCGGCGACGCCGAGGCGCCCGCCCGGGCGATGATCTTCGATTCGGTGTACGACGTCTACCGTGGTGTCGTCACCTACGTCCGGGTCATCGACGGCCGGATCAGCGCCCGCGAGCGGATCAAGATGATGTCCACCGGTGCGGTGCACGAGCTGCTGGAGATCGGCGTCATCTCACCGGAGATGGTCAAGGCCGAGGCGCTCGGCGTCGGCGAGGTCGGCTACCTGATCACCGGCGTGAAGGACGTCCGGCAGTCCCGGGTCGGTGACACCGTCACCATCAACAGCCGGCCGGCGGCCGAGCCGCTCGGCGGCTACAAGGACCCGAAGCCGATGGTCTACTCCGGCCTCTACCCGATCGACGGGTCCGACTACCCCAACCTGCGCGAGGCGTTGGACAAGCTCAAGCTCAACGACGCCGCGCTGGACTACGAGCCGGAGACCTCCGGCGCGCTCGGCTTCGGCTTCCGCTGCGGCTTCCTCGGTCTGCTCCACCTGGAGATCATCCGGGAGCGGTTGGAGCGCGAGTACAACCTCGACCTGATCTCCACCGCCCCGAACGTCGTCTACCGGGCGATCACGGACGACGGCGCGGAGATCGTGGTGACCAACCCGAGCGAGTACCCCACCGGCAAGATCGTTGAGGTGTACGAGCCAGTGGTCCGGGCCACCGTGCTGACGCCGAACGACTACGTGGGCGCGGTGATGGAGCTGTGCCAGGGCCGGCGCGGCACCCTGCTCGGTATGGACTACCTCTCCGCGGACCGGGTGGAGCTGCGCTACACGCTGCCCCTCGCGGAGATCATCTACGACTTCTTCGACCAGCTGAAGAGCCGTACCAAGGGCTACGCGTCGCTCGACTACGAGCCCTCCGGCGAGCAGGCGTCCGACCTGGTGAAGGTGGACATCCTGCTGCACGGCGAGCCGGTGGACGCGTTCAGCGCCATCGTGCACAAGGACAAGGCGTACAACTACGGCGTCACCATCGCCGCGAAGCTGCGCACGTTGATCCCGCGCCAGCAGTTCGAGGTGCCGATCCAGGCGGCCATCGGCAGCCGGGTCATCGCCCGCGAGACCATCCGGGCGATCCGCAAGGACGTGCTCGCCAAGTGCTACGGCGGTGACATCAGCCGCAAGCGCAAGCTGCTGGAAAAGCAGAAGGAAGGCAAGAAGCGGATGAAGATGGTCGGCCGGGTCGAGGTGCCGCAGGAGGCCTTCATCGCCGCCCTCTCCTCCGAGTCCGGCGACGGCAAGGCCGCCGGCAAGAAGTAGTTCACGACGCGTACGCGCCCGGGTGTCACACGCCCGGGCGCGTCGCGTTTCAGGGTGTCCCGGTCGCCCCGCGTGGTGCGGCGGTTCGACCGTAGGTGCGGCAAATTTTTTCCGTCGCTGTCGTCGGGTCGGTGGGTCGACGAGACCGCCTTCTACCTGTGTGGACGCAACTCAAGGGCCAATCGACGCGCCGCTGGAGCATCGACGGGTGACGCTCTTCTTCGGGTGAGTCGGTTTGGGTTTTCGGGAGGCCGGGCACTTAGCCGTCACGACAGGAAGCACACACCTCGTGTGTCAGACATTCTTAGAAGGAGGGCGACCGTGGAGTTCACCGTGTGGGGCATCATCACTGCGATCGTTGTTGGTCTCATCGTCGGCGCGCTCGGCCGTCTGGTCGTCCCGGGCCGGCAGAACATGCCGATCTGGCTGCACATGCTGATCGGTATCGGTGCGGCACTGCTGGGCACCGTTCTGGCGCGGGCCATCGGCATCGCGACCGAGACGAGCGGTGTGGACTGGGGCGAGCTGCTGGTGCAGGTCGTGATCGCGGCGATCGCTGTCGCGCTGGTGGCCGGCGTGGGTGGCCGCCGCCGCGTGACCCGGTAACACCACGGCACCAACCCTTACCAGCGACACCATCGATGGGCGCCCGGCCGACAGGCCGGGCGCCCATCGACGTTCCGCCCGCTCCCGTGGCGTCCCCGCAGTGCCACGCCGCAGCCCTGCTTCGGAGATCTTGGACAGTTTCCGTTCAGCTAACGGAAACTGTCCAAGATCTCCGATCGGCTCCGGTCGAACGACGACATCGCCGGATGCGGCGACCTCTCGTCGAACGTGACCGTGGTCGGGGATGGT
This sequence comes from Micromonospora sp. DH14, assembly GCF_029809455.1. NCBI lineage: Bacteria > Bacillati > Actinomycetota > Actinomycetes > Micromonosporales > Micromonosporaceae > Micromonospora > Micromonospora sp. DH14. The sequence continues at coordinate 22,545 of NZ_JARVKT010000055.1, forward strand.
CCCGGCGCCGGTGGTCGGGCTGGCTGGGAATGGTCCCCGTGGCCCGTGGCCCGTGGCCCGTGGCCCGCGGCCCCGGACCACGAGCCACGGCCCTGGTGCCTGGTGCTTGGTGCCTGGTGCCTGGTGCCTGGTGCCCGGTGCCTCGGAGGCCGGGTGGGCGGGTGGCCGGGTGGGCG
>NZ_JARVKT010000056.1:0-22046 GCF_029809455.1 Micromonospora sp. DH14
CGAATCCGCCCTGCCACTGCGACGACACGCTGTAGTCCACCGAACACCCGGCAGCCGCGGCACCCGCCGGCACCGCCACCGCGACCGCTGCCGAGGCCAGCAGGACGGCGCCGGCCGACACCAGGGCGGTGTGTGTCACTCGTCTTCTTCTCATGGGTCTCCTCCGGAAATGGTGGTGGTATCCACGCCTCGGGAGGGCTCGTCTGCGGTGAGAGTCAGCGACGGTCGGACGGTGGAGGGTTGGGAGCGCTCCCAGGTGCTGATCCCAGGAAGTTTATTCGGATAGCGATTCCTGTCAATGCATCTGAGCCGCGACCGGCGGGTGCCGTCACCGGCCGCAGGTGCCGCACCGCCCACGTGTGCGCAGGTGGTAATCGGTGGACGCGACGACCAGACCCAACCCCATGACGAGGTACGCCGAGATCGCCACCCACAGGAACGCGTCCGAGAACTCGCTGGGCGAGCCCGAGATCACCTGGACCATCCCCATACCGAAATAGGCCACGATGCCCGCGCCGAGCCCGAAGCCGGGCACCAGCAGCAGTAGCCGAGGAATCGTGCGGCCCGCCACCAGCGGCACCCAACCGGGCCAGATCTCACCCCAGTGGTGCACCAGCGCCAGCGGCAGCAGCACCCCCGCCAGCACCAGCCCGATCTCCAGGCCGAGCACCGAGGCGTCCTGGTCGACGTTGTCGAATCCCACCACGAACTGGGCCGCGAACCGGGTCACGAGACCACCCACCACGGCGTACGCGGCCCAGCGCGCCCACCGCGCCGACGTCGAGCGCCGCGCACCCGGTCGGACGGTCCGGCAGCAGTCCGGGCAGTCGCCCCGGGTGCGCCGCTGGTAGCGCGCGGTGGCCAGAGCGAGCAGGACCGCTCCGGTGACACAACCGAGCCGACTGGCGAACGCCGCCGGATCGAAGTGCGGGCCGACGGTGAACAGCAGGAAGCCCACCAGCTCCGGCAGGAGGATCGCGGCCGCCGCGACGAGCGACCCGGCGACCGTCCAGGCGAGCCCCGCGAGCGCGGGCCGCCAGGTCGGCACCCACTCCAGGGCAACCGCCAGCCCGCCCGCCGCCGCGCACAACAGCACCGACCACCAGCCGGTGAAACCGAGCAGATCCAGCCCCAGCCGCCCGAACTCCGGAGCCTCGCCGACCGTCCACGCCTGACGTACGCCCCCGTATGCCACGGCCCAGCCGAGCACTGCGTACGTCAGACCGTGGACGCCCCGACCGGTGATTGGTGTCGATGCCGCCATGCACCTGATCCTTGCGGCGTCCGGCGGCGGGCGAACCCCGCTGGCAGGGGACCGCCCTCCCTCCCGGGAGGGACGGTGCTCAGCTGAGCGGTGCGCGCCGGCCGCTCACCGTGAGCGGGTCGCACCGCAGGGTCTGCTGTGGAGCGACCGGTGTGGTGCGGATCCCCGACCTTCTATACCGTGGCACGGTCACGGGCGGTCACTTCCTCCACGTGGGCCGTCCCGGGGACACCGTCGCGTACGCATACATACGGGGGTTTCGTCGTGACCAGGGAATCGTCGACGAGCGGCCGGCCCGAAGCCGGTGCGGCTGGCAGTCCGGAGAAGATCGACACGTCGGTGCCGCATTCGGCGCGGATCTGGAACTACTGGCTCGGTGGCAAGGACAACTTCGCTGTCGATCGCGAGGCCGGGGACCAGTACCGGCAGGTCTTCCCCGGCGTCGTCGACGTGGCCCGGGCCTCCCGGCAGTTCCTGGTCCGTTCGATCATGTTCCTCGCCGCCGATGCGGGCATCCGCCAGTTCCTCGACGTCGGCACCGGGCTGCCGACCGCCAACAACACCCACGAGGTGGCCCAACGGATCGCACCGGACGCGCGGATCGTCTACGTCGACAGCGACCCGCTGGTGCTGGTGCACGCCCGTGCCCTGCTGGTGGGCACCGCCGAGGGCCGGACCGCCTACATCGACGGTGACCTGCACGACCCGGCCGCGGTGATCGCCGAGGCCGGCAAGACGCTCGACTTCGCGCAGCCGATCGGCCTCATCCTCAGTGGGGTGATGGGCCACGTGCCCGACTACGAGACGGCCCGCTCGATCACCCGGCAGCTGGTGGCGGCGCTGCCGAGCGGCAGTTACCTCTCACTCAACGACGGCACGAGCCTGATCAGCGCCGAGATGCAGCAGGCGCAGGACGACTACAACGACAGCGGGGCGACTCCGTACACGCTGCGCTCGCCGGACCAGATCGCCGGCTTCTTCGACGGGCTGGAGCTGGTCGAGCCCGGCGTCGTGCCGTGCCCGCAGTGGCGACCCGACGACGCGGTCGACACGCCTGTCGACATCGACGCCTTCGGTGGGGTGGGCCGCAAGCGCTGACGCTGTCTAGACGGCGCCGGACAGGTACTCGCGACGACGCCGCGGTTCGAACTTCTCGATCGCGTACCGCAGCATGACCCGTGGCATCACCCGGTAGCGGCGGGCGAGGAACTCCTCCTCCGCCGCTCTGTCCCGGTTGCCCACCTCGCGCAGCATCCAGCCCACCGCCTTGCGGACGAGGTCGTGCGGGTCGTGCAGGAGCCGGTCAGCGAGCCGGAAGGTCCACTCGAAGTCACCGACCTTGATGAAGGCGAAGGTCGCCATGATGGCGATGCGGCGGTCCCACACCAGACTCGACCCGGCCAACCGGTCCAGAACGCTCCGGTCCCTGTCGATCAACCAGGGCCCGACGATGTACGGCGCTGACGAGTCCACCAGGTCCCAGTTGTTGATGTGGGGGGTGTTGGCCAGGACGGTGTCGAAGATCTGGCCGCGTTCCCGCTCGTCGCCACTGCTGAACCTGCGGACCAGGATGAAGAGCGCGGTCAGCCGTTCCTCGTGCACGTCACCGCTGAGCAGCCGTGTCGTCTCGGCCATCGTGAGGTCGCGCCAGTAGCGGGCGGCGACCCTGCGCTGCTCCGGCACGGAGACCCCGATGGCCCGGTCACCCTCGCCGTACCCACCGGCGACCATCTGCAGGAAGCGGCTCGACGCCTCGGCTCGACCCGGATCGGCGAGGCTGGCGAGTTCCCGACGCACGTCGTGGATGGTGGCCATGACCGCCCACGCTACCGGGGGTCAACCGCCGTACCCACGGCCGTCAGCCGCAAACCGGGCGACCGCCGGGGCCGATGTCGGTTCGCGGGTGTGGGCGGCTGCCGGCCGGGTAGGGCTGACCCATGCTGAAGCGAGCGGTGTGGCAGGGACTGGTGGCGGGCCTGGCCGGAGCGCTGGTGATGACGGCCGCGGAGAAGCTCGAACAGCGGGTGACCGGCCGCCCCGACTCCTACGTGCCGGCCCAGGTGCTGGCCAGGCTCACCGGCCTGCCGGAAGGGCGGCAGCCCCGCTGGCAGAACCTGACCATGCACTACGGGCAGGGCGTGCTGGTCGGGGTGCTGCGCAGCGTCATGGCGCAGACGGGGCTGCGCGGCGTCTGGGCCTCGACGATGTTCACCGCGCTGCGCCTGAGCAACGACCAGATCCTGGAGAACGCCACCGGCGTCGGGGCGCCACCGCTGACCTGGCCTCGCCCCGAACTCGTCATCGACATCGTGCACAAGTCCGTCTACGCGTTCGCCACCGGAGTGGTGGCCGACGCGCTCGCCGCTCGCGACGGGGCGGGCCCTGGGCAACGGCACGCGGCGCTGCGCCCCGGTCGCCACGCGGACGTCGGTCCGCTGGATCGGGTGGCGGCACGTCGGGCCTAGCCGCGCCACGCAGGAGCCGCGCGCGGCCAGGAAGCTGCGGGCCGGGCCGTGGGGTGCTTAGCTGCACGGATGATCACACCCGTTTCCCTCGGCACGTGGCCCACGCCGGTGGAGGCCGCGCCCCGGCTCGCCGCCCGGCTGGGGCTGGCCGAGCTCTGGTTCAAACGTGACGATCTCACCGGCCTCGGTGGCGGCGGCAACAAGATCCGTAAGCTCCAGTACACCTGCGCGCAGGCGATCGCCGTCGGCGCCCGAACGGTGATCACCTCGGGTGCGCCGCAGAGCAACCACGCCCGGCTCACCGCGGCCGCGGCCGCGCGGCTCGGCCTCTCCTGCGTGCTGGTGCTCGCCGGTCCGCCCCCGCCGACCCCGCGAGGCAATCTTTTGCTCGACGCGCTCGCCGGGGCGCAGATCGTCTGGGCCGGGGACCGGCCGCTCGCCGAGGTGGTGGCGGTCGAGGCGGAGCGACGCTCGGCGTACGTCATCCCGTTCGGCGGCACCTGCACCGAGTCGATCCAGGCATACGTGGACTGCGCTCGGGAGCTGCGTACCCAACTGCCGGCCATCGACGGGGCCGAGGTCGTGGTGGCGCTCGGCTCCGGCGGGTCGATGGCCGGCCTGGTGCGGGAGTTGGGCGCGCAGCGGGTGATCGGCGTCGACGTCGGTGCCGTGCCGGACCCCCGGGCGACAGTCGCCGGGCTGCTCGTCGGCGAGGTCGAGCCGGACGCGCTGCGGATCGACGGCTCGCAGGTGGGTGCCGGATACCGCACGGTGACCGACGGCGTGCGGGCGGCGCTGGAGATCACCGCCGGTACGGAGGGGATCTTCCTGGACCCGACGTACACCGGTCGGGCGATGGCGGCGCTGTTGGCCGGCAGCTTCCCGCGCGGCGACCGGCTCGTCTTCGTGCATACCGGCGGGCTACCCGGACTCTTCGGTCACCCCGAGCTGTAGGGGGGTCATTCGGGCCAGGCGGAGTCCTCGATGACCCGGACGAAGTCGATGTGGCGGTAGCGCGGCACCCGGTGCTCCAGCACGTCGCCGTTGACGGTCCCGAAGGTGGTGTCCGGCCGGTGCCGGAAACCAGCGGCGAAGGCGTCGACGATGGCCCGCTTGAAGTTCGGCCGCGGGTGTGCGGCGGTGACCGCCGCGATGTCGGCCGGGGTCAACTCGTGGTAGCCGATTCCGAGTACGTCCGTTTCGACGCCCGCGGTGACCAGGGCGACCTCGGGCTCCAGCCGGTACGGAACCTCGGGCGTGGTGTGCAGGGCGATCCCCTCCCAGACGAGCCGGGCCTCGTGTTCGCCGATGCCGTTCGACAGCAGGAAGCGGCGTGCCTCGTCGGCGCCGTCGAGTTCGAAGCGCTGATCGTCGCGGCGGTAGCGTTCGGTCAGTCCCAGGTCGTGGAACATCGCTCCCACGTAGAGCAGTTCGGGGTCGGCCGTCAGGCCGAGCCGCCGGCCCTGCAGCGTGCCGAAGAGGAAGACCCGCCGCGAGTGATGGAACAGCAGGTCGTCGGTGGCCTCGCGGACGAGTTCGGTGGCATCGACGGCGAGCCGCGAGTCGGGGATCTGGACGCCGGCAATCGTTGTGTGGCTCATCACGGTCCTGTCGGTCGGGGAGCCCGGCCGGGCTCCGATGCGTCAAGCGTCACCCGCCGGACCGGTCAGCCACCCTGTCCTGTCTGCCATGCTTCCCTCAGATCAGGACACCATCGGAGGGGGTCGGCGGGTGGGCAGCACGACGGCACTGGTGCACCGGGTCACCGCCCTCGTCTTCGACGGAATGACGATGCTGGACCTCGCCGGACCGTTCGAGGTCTTCGCCGAGGCCGCCAAGTTCGGCGCGCGCTACGAGCTGGAGGTGCGCTCCAGTGACGGCGCCGCCGTCCGTGCCTCGACGGGTCTCCTCGTTCAGGTCGACGGCGCTGTCGACGCGGCGACCGACGTCGGAACCGCCCTCGTGGTCGGCGGCGACGCGTTGGCGGTGCGCCCGATCAGTGCCGACCTCACCGCCGCCGCCGCGACGCTGTCCCGCGCCGCCGGTCGCACCGCCGCGGTCTGCACCGGCGCGTTCGTCCTGGCCGCCGCCGGCCTGCTGGACGGTCGGCGGGCGACGACGCACTGGCAGCACGCCCGGTTGCTGTCCGCCGCCTTCCCGCAGGTCCACGTCGAGAGCGACGCGATCTTCGTACGGGACGGGACGATCTTCACCTCCGCTGGCGTGTCCGCCGGCATCGACCTCGCGCTCGCCCTGGTGGAGCGCGACCACGGTGCGGAGATCGCCCGGTCGGTGGCCCAGTCGCTCGTCGTCTTCCTGCAACGGCCCGGCGGCCAGTCGCAGTTCTCGCCGTCGCTCGCCCTGCCCCGACCCCGCACTCCGGTGCTGCGGCAGGTGATCGACGCGGTGGCTGCCGACCCGGCCGACGACCATTCGGTGCCGGCCCTCGCCGCCCGGGCGCACGTGAGCCCCCGTCACCTCTCCCGGATGTTCCGGCAGGAGTTGGGCAGCAGCCCCAGCAAGTACGTGGAGGGCGTGCGGGTCGACGCGGCCATCCGGTTGCTGCACGCGGGGAAGTCGGTCACCGCCAGCGCCCGACAGGTCGGCATCGGCAGCCCGGAGACGTTGCGCCGGATGTTCCTCGCCCGGGTGGGAGTGTCGCCCCGCGCCTACCAGCAGCGATTCCGAACGACCGAGCGGGACTCGACGACGGTGCCGGACGACGGGGGCGGGCCGGAGCACTGACCCTCCGGCGCCCTCCGGTGCGCCCGAGCCCGGTGCCCTCCGGTGCGATCGCGTCGGAGGGCACTCGCGCCGAGCTGACGACGGCTCAGACGCTGGCGAACTGCTCGCGGTGATCGCTGACGAACTCGGCGAAGGTCCGTGGCTGCCGCCCGACGATCCGCTCGACATGGTCGTTCGTGAAGTCACCCCACCCCGAACCGTAGGCGACCCGGTACTCGGCGAGGACCTCGGCCGACCACTGGTCGAGGCCGGCCTGGAGCAGGCCGTCGCGCGTCTGCTCCGGGCTCTGCGGCACGTAGCGCACCGGCTGGCCGAGCGTACGGGCCATCTCCTGCGCCGCCTGGTCCAGCGTGATGCTCTCCGGGCCGGTGGGCGTGTAGATCATGCCGTGGTGCTGCTCGGGCGCGGTGAGGATCGCCGCACCCGCGGCGGCGATGTCCCGGGCGTCGATCAGGCCGACCCGCGCGTCACCGAAGAGCCCGAAGAGGTGCCCACCGGCCTTGGCGGCGAGCAGGTTCTGCATGAAGTGGCTCGGCCGCAGGATCGTCCACCCGATGCCCGACTCCTGTAGCTCCGCGTCGGAGAGCGCGTGCAGTCGGCCGTTGCGGGTCGGCGCGTCGTGCGCGGCGCCGATCGCGGAGAGCCGGACGATGTGCCGCACGCCGGCCTGCCGGGCCGCCCACACCGCGTTCATGCTCTGGCTCGGCGCGAGCGGCCCCATCGGCATCAGCAGCCACAGCGTCGTCACGCCCTCGAACGCCGAGGTCAGCGTGGTGGGGCGGTCCAGGTCGCCGACGACGTGGTCGACCCCGTCGAGCCCTGGCGTACGTGCCGCGTCCCGCACGAGCGCGCGGACCGGCTGCTTGCCGGCCAGCTCCCGCAGCACCTCCCTCGACACGGTGCCGTTCGCCCCGGTTATCAGAATGGTCATGGTCATCCTTTCGGTCAGGCGGACCGAGGTCGCACCACCGGTCGCCGCCGACGACGATATAGTCCATAACTTGTACAGTCCAATGATTGGACCAAATCATGAAGCGCAGCACACTCAAGGAGCAGGACCCTGACCTCGGGATCCTGGCCGTGCAGCTCTCCGCCCGCGTCCAGCGGGAGATCTTCCGACGTTCGGCGGAGCAGGGCTTCGACGACGTCCGGCCCCGCCACGGCGCGGTCCTGGCCTACCTCGACGCCGAGGGCACCCGCCCCGGTGAGCTGGCCCGGCTGGCCGGGCGCAACAAGCAGACGATGGGCGCGATCCTCGACGAGTTGGAGCGACTGGGCTACGTCCGGCGTACGCCCGACCCGGCGGACCGCCGCGCGAAGCTGATCGTGCCGACGGACCGGGGTCTCCGCTTCATGGCGGCCTCCGACGCCGTCGTGCACCTCATCGAGCAGAACCTCGCCGAAACGCTCGGCCCCGACCGGTACCGCGACTTCCGGGACGCGCTGGGCCGTGGCGTGGCCAGCCTCCCCTCCGGCGGTCAGGACCCCGAGGGCTGAACCGGCGGTACGCGACGTCGTACCCCGGCGCTTTTCGGGGCGGGCGCACCCGGCGGCGGACCGCGCCGAAGCGGTCGAACTCGCATACGACGGCGCCGGCCGGGTACGCCGCCGTGGCCGCGCGGCCGGCGCGACGCCCAGGCCGGACCGTCTTCGTGCAGCCGAGGAGCACCGACATGTCGATCTCAGGGCGGGCCCGACTCTCGCCGACGGCCTCCCTGGTGCTGCTCGCGTCGATCCTGGTGTCGTTCCTGGCCGCGTCGGCGGCCCCGACCCCGCTCTACGGCGTGTACCAGGAACGTTGGCACTTCTCGCCGGTCACGACCACAGTGGTGTTCGCCGTCTACGCGCTCGCCGTGCTGGCGTCCCTGCTCGTCTTCGGCAAGCTCTCCGACCACCTCGGCCGGCGGCCGGTGCTGGCCGTCGCGATCGCGGTGCAGATCCTCGCGCTCGTCGTCTTCGTCTTCGCCAACGGCGTCGCCGCCCTGCTGATCGCCCGCCTCGCCCAGGGGCTGGCCGCCGGTGCCGCCACCGGGGCCGTGGGCGCCGCCATGCTCGACATCGACCGGGCCCGGGGCACCCTCGCGAACTCGCTCGCCCCAGGCATCGGAACCGGAAGCGGGGCGCTGCTGTCGGCGCTGCTCATCCAGTTCCTGCCCGCGCCGACGCGACTGGTCTACCTCGTCCTGCTCGTGATCCTGCTGATCCAGGCCGTCGGGGTCGCGCTGATGCCGGAGACTGTCACACCGCTGGCCGGGGCCCGGCGCAGCCTCCGGCCGGACATCACGCTGCCCCGCTCGGTGCGCCAGCCGGTCCTGGCCGTCGTCCCGGTGCTCTTCGCGGTCTGGGCGCTCGCCGGGTTCTTCGGCGCGCTCGGCCCGGCGCTCGTCCGCAGTCTGATGAACACGTCGATCGTGATCGGCGGTCTGGTCCTCTTCGTCTTCGCCGTCTTCGGGTCGATCGCCGTCCTGGCCCAGCGCAACGCCGCCGCCCGGACGGTGATCCTGACCGGGATCAGCACGCTCATCCTCGGCATGGTCGTCACGTTGGCAGCGATCATGGCGCAGTCCGTCCCGGGCTTCTTCGTCGGTCTCGCACTCGGGGGAGTCGGCTTCGGCAGCGGCTTCCAGGGCAGCCTCAAGACCGTCATGCCGCTGGTGGAGGCGCATCAACGCGCCAGCGTGCTGTCCGTGCTCTACGTCATCTGCTACGTCGGCTTCGGTCTCCCCACGGTCATCGCCGGCTTCCTCGTGGTCTACGCCGGCGGGCTGCCGCGGACCGCCGACGAGTACTCCGTCGCCGTCATCCTCCTCGCCCTGGTCGCCCTGGTGGGGGTACGCAGGGCCACCAGGATGGCGCCGGGCTGATGCCGGAAAGCCCGCACCGGGCGGGAACGCGGACAGTAGCGTGATGATCAGGAAGGGGACAGCGATGAGCCCGAAGGTTGCCCAGGCCGACGCGAGCACGGCGGCGCGGATCGAGAGCCTCGACATCAAGCTCGAGGTGCTCGTCATCCCGGTCTCGGACGTGGACCGGGCAAAGGCGTTCTACCAACGGCTGGGGTGGCGGCTCGACCAGACCCCGCCCGGCATCGTCCAGTTGACGCCGCACGGCTCCGCGTGCTCCGTGCAGTTCGGCCCCGGGCTCACCCCGGCTGCACCCGGCTCGGCGGTGGCGTACCTGGTCGTCTCCGACGTCGAGGCGGCCCGCGCCGATCTCGTCGCCGCCGGCATCGAGGTCGGCGACGTCTTCCACGTCACCCCGGACGGCCCGGTCGACGGGCCGGACCCGCAGCGGCGCAGCTACTTCTCGCGCGCCACACTGCGCGACCCGGACGGCAACACCTGGCTGATTCAGGAGATCACGACCAGGCTTCCCGGGCGCATCGAGAGCGGGCTGACGTCGTTCGGCTCGGCGAGCGACCTGGCGGACGCGATGCGGCGCGCGGCCGCCGCACACGACGAGCACGAGAAACGTACCGGGGAGCGGGACGAGAACTGGCCCGACTGGTACGCCGCGTACATGGTCAGCGAACAGTCGGGGGCCACACCGCCCGAGTGAGCCCTGGCCGACGACGGGTTCGGGGCCGAGGCCGGGCCGTGCAGCTGCCCACGCCCGGCCCCGGTCGGGCTCAGGGCGCTCGCCACACCCAGTTGCGGCGTTCGTAGAGGGGCACCAGCCCGGCCCGGCGCAGGTTGTTCAGCGACGGGTTCTGCTGACCGGGCGCGGGCTTGCCGGTCTCGGCGAACAGCCACCGGCATCCCGCCTCGACGGCGGCCCGGGCGCGGGCGGTGATCAGCGCCGACTGCGCCCCGAGGCCGCGGTGACCGGAGGCCGTCGCGGCGGCGTTGAGCGCCGCGGCCTCGCCGTGCAGGAACAGGTTGCCGCCCGCCACCAGCTCACCGCCGTCCCACGCCGCACAGGGTCGCCACGCCGGCTGGCCGACCGTCGCGGCCACCATGTCGGTGAGCCCACCGGTCGGCATGCCGAACCCGGTGAGCAGCACATCGGCCCAGCGCCGCGCCTCGGTGGTGGGAACCGGGCCGACCCGCAGGCGGGTCCGCCCGGCGATGACGTCCTCGGGCCGGGCGGCGAGCTTGATCCAGGTGCTTCCCGGCGTGAGCCCGCGCGCGGCGGCCACCTCGTCGAAGCCGGCGGGCACTGCCGACGGAATGAGCTGGATGACGGCCTGGCCGATGCCGTGCTCCCGGTAGAAGTCGAGGACGTCGTCCAGGACCTGCACGGTGAACGGTTCGGTGGTGCCGAAGCCCAGGGCCTTGCTCCAGTACCCGCCGGACGGATCGTTGCGCATGCCGAGGGCGACACCACCGCCGATGCGGGTGGTGGCGATCCCGAGATCGGCGTACGCGGGTGCGGGTGCCTGTGACTCGTACGAGTGCATGAATTCGCACTCCACGGCTTCGGCGAGGGGGGTCAGGTCGGCTGGCGCTGTCACCAGCCGATTATCGTCCGGTCCTCTCCCCGGCCCGCACCAGCTGCATCCGGTTGTGGATGCCCAGCTTGCGATATATGGACCGGAGCTGGGTGTCCACGGTGTGGCCAGTCGCGACCTCCCGATCGCCACCCGGTTGGCCGGCGTCCAGTTCGGTCTCGAACCGGGCGCGTACCGGGAGATCCACTGGCACCAGCAGTCGGAGTGGGCGTACATGCTCAGCGGAAGCTGCCGGATCAGCGCCGTCGACCACGAGGGACGCAACGAGGACGTGAAACGTGTCGACGTTGATCGTCGACAGTCTGCCGGACACCAAACAGGTGGTGATCCGAGCGTCTTCGCGTCCGGCCGTCCGTCGCGTCACGGACGGCCGGACCGGTGGATCAGCGCCCCGCGGGGGCCGGGGAGACAGGGGTCGCGGCAGGTCGTCGGCGTCGGGACACCGCCCCCACCACGACGTCGATGACGAGGAAGGCGAGCACTGTGATCCCGAACAGGGGCAGCGCCCAGCCGATCGCCACGGTCACCGGTACGCCGATCAGCAGCGCCCCGAGCGGCAGACCGCGTACGCCGCCGCGCGCTGGCGGGGTGCCGGCGAGGGCGCGCCGGTCGGCGCGGGTGGGTCGACGCTGCCACCACATGCGGTAACCCCAGAAGATGACGCAGAGCAGCCCGAGGGCGAGCGCGGCGAGCAGGATCTGGTTGACCAGGCCGAAGAGGATCCCCATGTGGGCCTGGATGCCCAGGCCGCTGAGTTTGGCCAGCAGGGGCCAGTCGGCGAAGTCGCTGCGGGCGGTTACCGCGTCGGTGGCCGGGTCGACGGCGATGCGGTCCTTGTTGACCGGCCAGGTGTTGTCGACCTGGGTGACGGTCCAGGCGGAGCCCGGCTCCTTCGCGGGGGTGATCTCGACGGGACCGGAGAGGCCCGCGTCGCGAGCGACGCCCAGGACCCGGTCGAACGCCGCCGACTCGACGACCCCGCCAGCCGCGGCGGCACCGTGCTCGTGGCCCCCGCCGTTGTCGGCAGGGGCGGTGGGGCCAGCCGCGAGGCTGGTGGAGATCTCCGGGGTGCGGGCGTTCAACGCGTCGAGGCCGTTGGCGAAGTTCGCACCGGCGTAGCGGGACCAGGTCAGACCCGTGACCGAGAGGAAGAGGAGACCGACGGTGAGCCAGATGCCGGTGGTGGCGTGCCACCCTCGGGTACGGCGAACACCCTTACCCGTGGACAGGTCCGGCACGAGCAGATGCCGGGCTGCGGCTCGGGCGGCGCTGCGTCGACGCCACCAGAGGATGACCCCGCCGAGCGCCATCACCCACAGCCAGCTCGCGGCCAGCTCGGAGTAGTGCTCGCCGACCGCGCCCAGGTGCAGGTGGCGGTGCAGGTCGTCCAGCCAGGTGACGGCCGGCGTGGACCCGAACCAGGTGGTGAGCTGGCCCTGGGACTCGGCGGTGTACGGGTCGATGTAGACGGTGTGCTGCTTCTCGCCGAGCTCGGGCAGAGAGAACACCACCTTCGTGCTCCGGTTGCCGTCGCCGGGTTGCACGGTGGTGATGCTGCCGTCGGGGTGCGCGTTACGGGCCGCCCCGATCTGTTCGGCCAGTGGCAGCTGACGCTCACCCACCTCGGCGACGGTGAGCTGGTCGCCGTAGAGGATCGTGTCGAGTTGCGGTGCTGTGGTGTAGGCCAGACCGGTCAGTGCGGCGACCACCAGGAACGGGGCGACGAGGATGCCGGCGTAGAAGTGCAGCCGCAGCAGCAGCGCGCCGAACGGCGACGTGCGCCGGGCCGGTCGGGTCGGCTGCTCGGTGGTCGGGGCGGGTTCCGGCGTCGGCGTGCCGGACAGTTCAGTGAGAGACATGGTGATCCGATCGGAAGAGTCGGGAGTCACCCGGTAGGTGTCTCCCGTGCTGGTCTGGTCGCCCGGTGAGGTGTCGCGTCGGCCCCTGACTGGTAGTCGGGGGAGAGACGCCGCTGGTTCCGGAGACGTGCAAGGCCGGGCAGGCCGGTCCGGTCGGTCCGGGCCGCGCGGTGCGCGTCGCTGCCGGTCCGCCCACTGTGGAGCGGACCACCGTCTGATCAGCGCCGCACCGTCCGTCGCCACCGCAGCCCAACGGCCGTCACCAGGACGAGGAGGGCCAGCGCGGCCCCCGCCACGAGCACACCGGTGCTCGGGCCGTCGTCGGACTCCGCGCCGGCGGCGGCCGGGGCGGGCGCTGACGCGCTGAGGTTGGCAACCGGCGCGGCGCTGGAGGTGGGATCGGCCACCGTGAACGGGTACGACCCCTGAACCGGGTGCCCGTCGACGGAGACGACCCGGTAGGCGACGGTGTAGGTCCCGTTCGGCAGGGTGTCGGTCACCTGAACCGTGCTCGTCGCGCCGGTGACCACGGGTTCGCCGGTGGAGAGTCTCCGCTTGGCGGCGTCGGTGAGCACGATCGTGGTGAAGGTCGGGTCGAGCCGCTGCATGAATTCGAGCGTGACCTCGGTCGGTGCGCTCGACACCGTCGCGTCGCGGGCGGGTGTGGCCGCCCGGAGCGAGTTGTGCGCCCAGGCCGGGCCGGCCGGGATGAGCACCGCCACGACGACGGCGAGCACCGCCTCGCCGAGCCGGACGACGGTGGCGTGGGATGGCCGTGCGGTCATCCGAACACCTGCTCGCCGATCCAACCGCCCGGTGGACACCCGGGCGGGATGGCGAAGACGGCGGAGCCGATCGGCGTGGTCCATTCGTTGAGCAGGTCCCGGTCGGCCAGCCGGCGCTGGATGGGCAGGAACTGCCGGGCGATGTCAGCCTGGTACGACGCGAAGATCAGGCCGGTGTCTGCGTGACCGTCCGCCGTCGGCACCCCGTCGTAGTTGTAGGGCCGGCGCAGGATCCTCAGCCGGTCGTCGGTGACGTGCGCCCGGGTGAGGTGGGAGAAGTCGGGGATGACGGTGAGCCCGTCCGGGTCGGTGGCGGCGAAGTCGGGTTCGTCATGCTCGGCGGTGCCGGTGAGCGGGGCACCGGTGTCGAGCCGCCGCCCGACGGCGAGTTCGCGGTCGGTCCGGCCGAGCAGGTCCCAGGTTTCCATGTTCATGCTGATCCGCCGCACCACCACGGTGGTGCTGTCGCGCAGCCACGCCGGGCCGTCCGGCACCCAGAGCGCGGTGTCCATGGGCGCGCCGGGTCGTGGGTTGGCGGTGCCGTCGAGCTGACCGAACAGGTTGCGTTGGGTGTGGCCACCCGGCTCGACACCGGGGCTGCGCCGGAAGCCCTGCTGGACCCACCGCACTGTGGCGAACGGCCGGCTGTCCTTGATCAGGACCCGTTGGGCGTGGGCCACGGTGATCGCGTCGTCAGCGCAGATCTGGAGCAGCAGGTCACCGCCGGACCAGGCCGGCTGGAGCCGGTCGATGCGGAACGACGGCAGGTCGGTGACCGATGCCGGCCGGCGGTCGTCGACGCCGGCCGCCCGGTAGAGGCCGGGCCCGAAGCCGATGGTCACTGTCAGCCGTGCCGGCAGCAGCCCGAGTTCGGCCTCGGTGTCGGCCAGCGCGGGCCGGCCCTGGGTGAGCCGGGCGGCGTCGTCGGTGAGCAACCGCAACATCCGGCCCAGCGCGGCCCGGTCGACGCCGGCCCGCAGGGTGAGCGCCACGAACGACGCGTGCGCCTGCGGTTCGGTGGCCACCCCGGCCTGCCGGGCGCCGTGGAACGGCTCGACCAGGCCGCCGACGGCCGCCACCGCCGTGGCGTCGGCGGCGGCCCGTGGTGGCCCGCCGTCGGTGCGAGTCGTGGCGATGGCGGCGGCGCCGGCGAGGGCTCCGCCGGCGGCCAGGGCCCCGCCGGTGAGCAGGCCACGCCTGCTCACCGGCCGCACAGGTGGCGGCTGCGTCACGATGCCGGGCTCATGCTCATCGTCGGCGTGGCGCTCGTGCCGGTCATCGGCTCGCCGTGCCCCGGCGCATAGCTCTCCTGCGCGCCGGTGAACGGCTTGGCCACGGCGCGGAACTGCTGGGTCCTTCCGTCGGCGAACGTCAGCGTGAAGGTCAACTCGTCGCCGGCCTGGACGGGCCTGCTGAGGTTCATCAGCATGAGGTGGTCGCCACCGGGCTCCAGGGCGTGCGTGCCCCCGGCCTTGATCACGATGCCACCCTGCTTGGCCTGCATGACCATCCTGCCGTCTTTCATGGTCATCTCGTGCAGCTCCATCGGCGACAGCGAGGTCGTGGCACCGGTCACCGTGACGTCACTGTCGCCGTCGTTGACCAGGGTGCCGAAGGCCGCCGTCATGCCCTTGTCGGCGGCCTTCACCCACGGGTCACGGATGCCGAGCACACCGGCGTCCGGGTCGGCCGAGGTCGACGCCGACGGGCCCGCCTGCGCGGTCGCCGGAGAGTCGGACGAGCCGCAACCGGCGGCACCCATCGTCAGGACGGCGGCGGCGAGGACGGCGGCCGAGCGGCGGCGTGGGCCGAGCGGGCTGGTGCTGAGCATGTGTTCTTCCTCCGATGATTGCTGCTGGCTGGTAGGTCGGCCGCAGCACGGAGAAAGTTCCAGGCTCAGGGCACGTCGATCGTGTACTCGGCGGTGTGTACCTTCCCGTCGACCTGGAAGTCGAAGAAGGCCCGGTACCGCCCTGAACTCGGGGTGGTCAGCCAGAACTTGACAGTCCCGTCGACCAACTCCGGCTCGGGGTGGACGTGCACGTAGCCGAGGTCGCCCTCCCGCACGACGACCAGGTGCCCGTACGCGCCCAGGTACCGCTGCAACTGCGCGGGCGTGGCGGTGTCGGCGAGGTTGATCTGGAAGTGGATCGGCGCCGTCACCCCCACCGTCGGGGTACCGGTCATCGACACCGCGTACGGACCGGCCGCCGCCTGTGCCTGCGGCGGCGGCAGCGCGGCCGGGGTGTGCGCGCCCGGCACCGTGTGGTCGACGCCCAGCACCAGGGGCTGCTGGCTGCCGTTGGCGGTGGTGACGGAGAAGTCGGCGTAGACCCGGTAGCCGCCGGGTCGGGCCAGCGTCAGCGGGACGCTCCAGGTGCCGTCGGGTGCCATCGTCGGGTGCAGGTGCTGGTAACCGGTCAGGTCCCGGCCCACCACGATCAGGTGCAACGGCTTGTCGTGCACGACCGCGAAGCGGGTCGCCGGCTGCCGGTCGGTCCCGACGATGCGGAAGCGGTAGTCGGCGCGTACCCCGGCGGGTTGGGTTCGTTCCAGCGGTTGCAGCGTGAAGCCGGCGGCGCTGACGGTCGTCCCGGTGGCAAGCGTCTCGCCTGTTCCGCTGTCGCCCCGGTGCGTGTGCGGCCCGGTGCCCGCCGGGTGTTGGTGTCCGTCGGTCGCGGACACGGCCGGGCCGGAGGCGGGCGGACCGCCCGCCGGCTGCCGGGCGGTGTTGGCGGCCGGGCCCTCGTTGCCGCTGATGCGCGCCAACCCGAAGCCGCCGAGCAGGGCCAGCACCAGGGCACCGACGAACAGTGCCAGCCCGGTGTTGCTCAGCCGGGACCGGGGCGTCGCGCTGGCGAGGTCCGGGTCTGGCGACGCTCCGGGGTCGGCGGGCGGTCGAGTGTCCGAGGTCTGCGTACCGTTGCCGGTCGTCGCGGCGGTCCGGTCTGCGTCGGTTCTGCCACCGACCGCCCTGCCGCCGCCAGTCTTGGCAGCGGCGGTCCTGCTACCGGCGGCCTTGGTGCCGGTGGTCCTGGTCCCGGGACGGGTGCCGGCGCCGCGTCGACCGGATGTCGCCGGCGCGGTACGGCCCCGGCCGGCGGGTCTGCCAGTGGGGGTCGTCCGCCGACGCCAGACGACGGATCCCGCCGCCGCGACCGCCACCGCGACCACCGCCAGCCCGACCCAGGCGACCGCTCCGGGGCCGCTCTCGTCAGTCGATTCGGTCGGCGCGGCCGCTGCCGCGGACGGCGGAACCGCCGTCTCGGCCGCGACCGTCGGCACTGCCGAAACCTGCCCGGATGACCCGTGTTGCTCGGCGGTGGCCAACAGCGCCGGATCGGGCTGGGTCGACGGCGGGCTCCACCCCTTGGGCGCCGCCGTCACCGGGCCGTCGTAGCGGAAGGTCAACGTCCCGCGTACGGGGTCGCCGTCCGAGGCGACCGACAGGTAGCTCACCGAGTACTCGCCCTTGGCCGGCAGGTGCGCGACCGCCACCGTCGCGGGGAACCCGGTCGTGTACTCGCGTGGCTCGAACTGGCCGTTGACCAGGAAGTACTCGCGCACCGGCTGGTCCAGCGGCTTCGGCTCCCCGTACGACCAGCCGTTGTCGACGCGGGTGCCGCCGGGGGCGGTGACCGTGAAGTACGCGTTGGGCGCGGTCTTCTCGGTGAAGAACAGCTGCACCGACGTCAACGCCTCGCGCACCGTGGCGCCTGCCGCCGGTGTGGAGCTGGCGAGGGTCCCGTGAGCTGCGGCGGGCTGAGCGGACGCGAGGAGGGCGACCGCCGGGACGAGGAGGAACGCGAGGAGGCCCGAGACCACCCGCCCAGCGATCTGAGGGTGACGACGCATCTGAATATCCTGACGGTGCGCAGACTTTTTACAAGAGGTGAGGATCTTTTTCTTCAGATGGCAAAAGTGGGCGGGGTGGAACGGTGGCATCGGGGTGGCCGGCCGGCGTCGGCCGAAAGTTCCGAAGGATGCGGGTCATCAAGGAAGCGTCCCGGCCGGCAATCCGGTCAGATAGCGTCCATCTGACGTCTCGATCACGGAGAGTGTGGGGGTTATGCGGGCTGCGGTGCTGCGGGAGTTCGACGTTCCGCTGACGGTCGAGGAGATCGGCGATCCCGCCCCGGGGCCCGGTCAGGTGCTGGTCCGGGTCGTCGCCAGCGGGGTCAACCCGCTCGACACGAAGATCCAGGCGGGGAAGGCCGCACACGCGCGTGTCCAGCTACCCGCGGTGCTCGGCATGGACCTCGCCGGTGTGGTCGCGGCGGTCGACGCGGAGGTGACCGGCTTCGCCCCGGGAGACGAGGTGTACGGGCTGTGCGGGGGAGTCGGTGACCTGCCGGGCTCGCTGGCCGAGTACACCGCCGTGGACGCCCGGTTGCTGGCTCACAAGCCGAACAACCTCACGATGCGGGAGGCCGCCGCGTTGCCGTTGGCGGCAGTCACCTCCTGGGAAGGTCTGGTCGACCGGGCCGGGGTCCACGCCGGGCAGAAGGTGCTGGTGCACGGTGGCGCCGGCGGTGTCGGGTACGTGGGCGTGCAACTCGCCCGGGCGCGAGGCGCCGAGGTGTACGCCACGGGCCGGCCGGCGAACCTGCCGGTGATCGAGAGCCTGGGCGCCGTGCCGATCGACTACACCACGAGCACCGTCGACGAGTACGTCGAGAGGCACACCGGCGGTGAGGGGTTCGACATCATCGTGGACAACGTCGGTGGCACGACCCTCGACGCCTCGTTCGCGGCGGTCCGCACCTACCACGGGCACGTCGTCAGCGCGCTGGGCTGGGGCGCACACTCGCTGGCCCCGCTGTCGTTCCGTGGCGCCACCTACTCCGGCGTGTTCACCCTGCTGCCGATGCTCACCGGGCGGGGCCGCGAACACCACGGTGCCATTCTGCGCGAGATCGCGGCGCTGGCCGAAGCCGGTGCGCTGCGTCCCCGACTGGACGCGCGCCGGTTCACGCTCGACACGGTGATGGACGCCCACCGCCTGGTCGCCGACGGCACCGCCAGCGGCAAGGTCATCGTGGACATCGCCGACTGAGCAGAGCTGTTCGTTTACACCGAAGAGGTCGCTGGTTCGATACCAGCATCGCCTAGGCAGGACGTCCTGGACGGCGCGATACCGCTGTTCCATCACGCTCATCCCCACCACCCACCCGTCCGGCTCGACCAGGTGCGGTGCCTGGCCCGCGCGCATGCGCTGGCCGCCGAAGGTGGTGAGTTGGTGGTCGACGGGCACTGCGAACACATAGCCGATGCCGGCGCCTTCCAAGAACTCGCGCAACTCCCGGCTGTGCCCGTACACCTCGTCCCCGGTCGCCCACTCCGGTCTGATCCCGGCGACTCCGCCGTGCAGATCCCGAACCGTGGTCACCGTGTGCGGGGCCTGTCACCTCTGATACCGCTGCGCCACTGCCGCGAAGGCGGCTTTGGGTTCCCATTCCATGTCGGGGTAGGTCTGCCCTCGGCGTCCTTCGAGGAGTTTGACGATGCCCAGGCCGGCCCGGTCCAGATCGTCCCTGGGGTCGCCGTCCGGGCGGTGCGGGTAGCCGGGCAAGGCGAACAGGAACACGAATGCGCTGTCCACGCCCTCGGTCTCGAAGATCTCCAGCAGTTCGCTCAGATATGCGGCCTGGCCGGCCTCATCGCGCTCGTATATGCCATTGAGCCGTACAGGGGCCTTGGTCTTTGGGTCGTGCTCGACCACTTCCAGCACCCGCCCACCTCGGTCTCCCGCGCCGCGGTAGGCCGCGGTGCCGAACCCGGTGATAGCGAGCGGCTTGGGGCCTTGGGCCAGGGTGCGCACCGCGTCCCGGAACTGGTCGGCGACCTCGGCGGAGCGGATCAGCTCGAACGTCACGATGTCGAAGGGAGTCCAGTCGACCTGCTCGAACTGGATGGCCGCGTAGGTGAGCTTGCCCCGGAAGCGCTCGCGGACCGTGGCCGCGGCATCGCGGAAGAATGCGCCGATGCGCACGCCGAGCTCGCGCATCGCTTCGGCGCGCCGCTCGGGTTGGCTCATCAGCTGCGCGACCCGTTCCTCGGGGCTCTCTCCGGGCAGGAACCCGCGGTTCATCACGCTCAGCTCGACTCCTGCGACGAACACGACTGCGGCCCCCTGCTGCCGGAGCCGTTCCGCTCGCTCGGCGCAGTCGCGGAAGAGCGTGAGAATCTGCTCCGGATCCAGCTCCAGCGGATAGGGCGAGAACCAGACCTCCAGGCCGAGCTCGGCGGCGGCACCGGCGGCCAGCTCCAGTCGGTCCGGGTCGCCGCCGATGATCTGGACCGCGTTGCAGTGCAGGTCGTCACGGATGATGGCGAGCTCGCGCCGGACCACCGCGGGGTCGAGGTGCTCGCGGGATATCTGGCCGTGCACGACGAATCCGGTGTCGTAGGTCATTCCTCTTGCTCGCATGGTGACGTCCTCTCTGGCGGTCTCGGTTCGGGTCGAGGCTGACAGGAAAAGTGCGCACACGCAAGTTTGCGGGTGCGCAGCCATGTATGGAACGCTGTTACCGTGACGACACCACCACCAGGGCTGCGGGAGCGGAAGAAGCAGGCCACGCGCGAGGCGCTACGCGAGGCGGCCCTGCGTCTGGCCGTGGAGCACGGACCGGACCAGGTGCGGGTCGAGGACATCGCCGAGGCAGCCGGGGTCTCGCCACGCACCTACAACAACTACTTCGCCAGCCGCGAGCAGGCGATCGCCTCCGCTGTCACCGCTGACCGGGACGCGCGGATCGCGACGGCGGTCGCGGCCCGACCCGCAGGAGTGCGTCTGGCTGACGCCGTCACCGAAGCAGTGGTCGAGGAGTGCACGAACACCGCTGAGCACGAACACGAGGCACTGCTGCTGATCACCACCCGGACCGCGATGCGCGACGCGTTCCTAAATACCACCGCCGACATCGAGCCCCCCCTCACGGCGGTGATCACCGAACGCCTACCTGACGCCGGAGCGCACACAGCCCGCGTTCTCGCGGCAAGCGTGGCCGCGGCGGTTCGCATCGCATTGGAAGGTTGGCTCCAGCCGACCGGGAACGCGGGGGCCGCCGGGAGTTTCAGCGCCGGAGGGCTGGTCGTGCCCTCCGGCTCACTGCCCGACCAACTCCGAGCAGCACTGGCCCCGCTCGCGCCCGCCTTCGACGCCGCAGAGCGACGCACCCAGCCGTGAAGTCGACCCAACTGGGGCATCCGCTGGGCAGGCAGTGGATCCGGAACGCGCCGATGCACCCGGCCGCCATCACCTTCGTCAGCCGATTCAACATAGATGACACCATGTCAGGTCCCGATCTACGACTGGAGTACTAGTTCCAGGGGCCGATGCCGGTGCGGGGGTTCCGTGAGACTGCGGTCGAGCTGAGTGACTAACTGGGTGACGATCGGGTTGGACCTCGACGGACGACGGTGGACATCGGAGGACCCGTCCGGCAGTTCAGAGCCTGCGAAAGCGCAGGTCACCGATTCGTGTTGGTTGCCTGGGGGTCAAGGAGTCGACGGCTCTTGCGACGCGTCGGGCGCAGTCGTGCGAAAGGCCGCCGTCGCCTGGCTGGGCCGCCATCCCTCGGTCAGCGCCTTGCGGATAACTGCCGCGACCATCGATGGAAGAACAGGGACCGGCGGGCCGCCGATCCAGTTGCTCGGGTGGTCCTGGGGCATGCTGACCAGCAGTACGCTGCCCTTGCAGTCGTCTTGCTCAACGGCGAAGGCGAGTGGTCGCTCACCGAGCGCCTGGGCGTAGGTTGGTCTTCCGCGCACCCGCCACCTGTAGACCACGCCGTCGACCGTGATGAGCCGAGAGCCCTTCTTGGCCAACGCCACGTCAATTCCCTCGCCGTCGGAATGCCGGTGCCGGCAGCTAATCACGCCGTACCGGCGGGTGGGCACACAGGGGGCACAAGACACTGTCAAACGCCGTCAGCCAGCCACCAACGATGGCAGCCAAGACGCCGTGTGAACAGGTGCTGACCAGCGTTCCCGCTGGTGGTGGGACGGCCGCTCTAAGTTCCGCTTCAACTCCACGCCGTGCCGTCCTGGAGGTACCGCAGGCAGCCGCGGCCGAAGGGTGTCACAGCCCACGCAGCATTGTCGTCGGCGTGGGCGAGTCGGTCTTCCGCCAAGCCGTGCCGCACGAGGGCAGACATCAGCGGCACGATTCCTGCGGCCAGGTTGGGAAACTGCTCTTCAAGTTGAGACTGAAGTGCGACCCAGGGGAGTTGGTCTGCGCCGTCCGGTCGAGGGGGGAGTGAGCCGCCGACGATGGCGCCGAGTACCCGGACGTGAGCAGCTTCGAGATCAGCGAAAGCGGTGACGATGAGGATCCCCAGATCTAGACGCAACGCCGTTCAGTTAAGCGGCGGGTGTGGGTGTCAAGGCGTGTCTGAGACGGAAAGCAGCGGAGCTCCGGTATAGAGGGTGGTCACTCTAAGACGCCCTCGAACCTGGAGCTCCGCTGGCTGATCA
>NZ_JARVKT010000057.1:0-22019 GCF_029809455.1 Micromonospora sp. DH14
GCCGGACCCGGGCTGCCGCGTTCATGCCACCACCAGCCGGATACCTCATACCTCCGGCCTACCGAATCAATCGACCGAGATCACGCCGACACGCCGACGGACGTCAGCCTTTCAACCTCTGTAGCCGCCCTCGCCACAATCGGGAGCTTCCTGCCGCGTCCCGGGAATCTCCCGCAGCGCGAAGGCGGGATCGATCTGAATCGGTGGCCTGTCCCCCTCGTCGAGCGGTACGGGCGCCCGTACCGCCCCGAACTGAATGCTGTCCACCGTCGTGATACGCCACCAGCCGACGGTGTCAAGGAACCGCATGCTCATCGGCCGGTCGTGCGCCGGGGCCTTCGGTTGGCTGGTGTAGTCGTCGTACAAAACCCGCACTGTCAGTATCGAGCACGGCGGGGCGTTGAGATTGCCGCCGTAGAGAACGTGCGGGGTCGGCTTCACGCTCACCTGGGCCATCTCGAAATGGATGCGCATGATCGGCACAGGCGACCGGTTGTAGATTACGAAAGTGGGATAAGTGTTCACCTCATCAGGCGCTCGGTCCGCGTACCAAAAGGACACCCGGGCGGCGTACCGCTGCTCGTACCGCTCATTCTCAATCTTGGCTAACCCCAATTGCGCCTGGTTAATCTTCAATTGCGACCGGTTGATCTCTTGCTGATCTCGAAGCGTCCAGAAGGCGATTCCGAGAGCCAGCAGGCTGAGCGCCGACGAGACGACAGCCAGCCACGTCTGCACCCGACCGCTGACGGCTGAAGGCGGGACCACCGAGCGACGCGGACGGCGGCGCGCCGCGACAGCTCGAACTCGCGGCGCTCCTCGGGGCACAGGGCTCTCCTTCCATCGAGACCCTTCATCTTGGCCCGAACCTGCAAGAATTGCCTCCGCCGACAAATCACCACAGGGTGACCTGACGTCCGTTCGTCGATTGACCAACGCCACCTGCTCACGGTCCCCCTCGCTCGATCCTTGCCCCACCAATATTCCCGTCGCGCCCCGACCAGTCCGTACCACAACCACTCGACCAGCCGTGCCTCGACTGGGACGGCCAGCCAACGGCGCCGCTCACGCCACCCGGTCTGCTGCCGGCCAGCGGCGACGGCGTCGCGACCGAACGGCGGGACCAGCGGCTGCCTCAAACTCGCTTAGTACCATCGCAAACTGCTTCGGCTTCTCGAGGACCTGCTCGGGCACGACGAAGGCAGCGGCGTCACCGCTCCGAGCGGTAGGGGCGGATCGTCGCCGCTCACGCCGATTGGTGGGCGGTCAGTGAGCAAACGGCCCCCACCGCCCGCAGCAACCGGTCACGGTCGCCATCCGAGCGGCGAGCCCGACGAGACAGGCGATAGCGCTGTTGAGGTCAGAGCGGTCAGCACGATGACCATCCTCGATGGAAGCTACCCTTGGTAGCTAACGTGTAACCCGTTGCTCAGTCGGCTGCGAGCAGGACCACCGCTTAGGGGGACCCGTGAACCGACCAGTCTGGGAACACCTCGACCCGCTCGCCTTCAACGACGGTGTGTTCTACGTGCCGGCCGCGGTCGAGTTGCAGCCGCGACTCACGCTCTGGGGGCACCCCGACCAACCCGATCTGCGCGAGCGGCTGGCCAACGACCGCCCCCACGGCATCGGTGGCAAGAAGCTGCTTTGCCTGCTCTGCATGCGCTACCAGTCCCAAAGAGGGCTGCCCCGCACGCCGGTATGGCTGACCTTCGTCGAAGGCCGGCACGGCCCGGTATTCCGACACGAGGACGGCCGTTCCCCACACCCGGAACACCAGCCCGAGACCGACACCCACAAGGCGCTCAAAGAGCGCAAGGCCCGCACATGGGAGTCCGCCGGCGGCACGGTGGAGGTTGAAGTGTGGCGGCCACGCGCCCGCCGCCGACCGGACGTCCTGGCCATCGGCCCGGTCCTAACGGTCGCCGGGGAGATCCAGCACTCTAGGGAAACCCCTCGGACTATCCGGGCCCGACAACGAGCGCTGCGCAAGGCCGGAGACCGGGTGGTGTGGACCACCGACCGCGGCGCCGACGACATCGCGTTCCTGCACCCGGTGCCACACCTGTCCGTACCGGCCCTCGACGACCACCGCATGTACCTGTCCGAGACCCGCCTGGAGGTCGGCGCGGGTGCCATCACGTTCGAGACGCAACGGTGCGGCTGGGCGGACCTGTGGACGGGCACCACCCGGTGTCCGTCCACCCGCAAGACCATGCCGTGCGGCCGGTTGCACCTGTACCCGACGCTCAACCCGTACAGCTACAGCCGGCAAAAGGCCGCCACAACCGCCATGTTTCCCTGTGGTCCCCGCCTTCACCTCGACCACCTACTCGAAGGCATCTTGCACGGAGCCTGGCTGCCCTACCGGCACCGCGACCGCGTTAGCTGGATCCCTGCCGATGCTCACAGCACGGTCGCCGGCGAACGGGGCGGGACCGTCGAGCTCGCCGAAACCGCAAGCGACCCCCGCCGCGACGAGACGGCAAAACGCGCCTGCGAACGGCGATACGGTCCCGACGTGACGCAGGCCAAAACGTCCAAGGCGAGCAGCCTGCCCTTGTGCTGCGGTAACAAAGGGCCCGGACGAGCCGGTCAGCCGCTGGTCCTCGCCTGCCAGCTCTGCAGCAACTCCCCTACCTACTGGCGCCGAGAGGAACTCGACGGGACGCAGTCCAGCGCCCACCAATGATCTGGCCCTCAGACCCGGAGCCCGAGGCCAACCTACCTGACCTCGACCTCGAGGAGGTGTCGGTACTGCTGGCCACGCTGTCAGTTGCAATCACCGTCGGCGGCAGATCCGGGCGGGGGTTGTCGGGCACGGTAGCGGTACCTACGCTGTCGTCGCCGATCTGGCTGAGGCACTTGGGGTTGCGGTGAGTTTTGACCTGTACGTCATGGCACGAGGACCAACCGGTCACTACGGCCGAGGCGCGAGCAAAGCTGGAGCGTTGGGGAGACGGCGGACAAGATGTGTTCGCCGCGCATCCCGCCGTAGGGCGGTTCTATGACGCACTGCTCGATCGCTTCCCGCCGCTGGAGAGTCTCGGCGATGATGACGTCGACCGGCTGGGAGTGTGGAGCATGACTCCCGAGCGGTCCGACGCGATTCTGACCGTCTCGTGCGTCTGGTCGCGAGCGAACGAGGTCGGTACCGCCGTCCTGACTCTCGCCGCCGAGCACGGCCTGATCTGTTACGAACCGGGCTACCAAGTCGTGAACCCCAACGCGCCGGGCCACGTAGCCCTCTTTACGCTCTCGTCGGAGAGTCTGCCGACGATGCCCGACCCCGACGCGGGCCGATTGGAATGGATCATCGGCCAGGTCGGCGAGAACAACGGCTACGTGATTCTCGAACGCGCCGATGGGTGGTTCGTCCAGGTGGGCTACGGCGACGCTGCCGGAGTACCCGCCGGGACATACGCACTCGAGTATCAGGAAGGCTCGATCGACCGCCACTTCCGCTGCCAGACCACCGACCGCGAAGCAGCCCTGCGGCTCCTGCAGGAATTCCGAGCCGGCCACGAGGGGTGGAAACGCCGTCACCTGTGGGGACCACTCTGACCAGTCCCACAACTGCCCATCCAGCCGTCACAGATGTCCGGACGCGTACGTACGGCAGAGTCCCACCGCACTGAGGCCCGCTCGGCGGCATCGCGGTGCGCCTCGAGTACGAGCCTGAAGGCGCGCACTTCTCTCGGCATGTGCGGACGCCGCCCTACCGCCTTCGCGGCGCGCCCACGCTGACGCCTTCGGACTCGCCGAAGAGGTCTTCAGCCTGAAGTGCGTGGTCAGGACGTTGTCCGTGGGATCGGTGTCTCGAATGACGGAACTGCGGCGGACTCCAGCAAGCTCACCGCGACGCTCCACATCAATCTGCAGCACGCCTACGCACGTGGCATTAGGCCAACCGAGACGCCGGCGGCGCCAGCCATCCCGGGAGGAGCAACGCCTGACCACTTCGACTTCTACTGGGGGTCACGCCGCACCGCTCGACCTCATCACCACAGGTCAAAGCCCTCGTCTCTGTCTGGCGTCGGCGAGCACTTCGGGCGCGGAGACACCTTCGCCAACCTGCACCCAACCTGCTCCCATCTGTAAGGCAAGCCAACCAACGGCTCCTTACCGCCTTGGCCTGCACGCACTCCCCTACGTGACGATATGAAGCGTGGTCGATGGCGTCGCAAAACCGCCGAGCACTCCGCGGGAAGCAGGACGCTCCGCCCACTCTGACCTGCGAAAAAACACGACCGCAGGTCGCGGCGTACGTCGTTGGGCGCCGTTCGATGCCGTTGAGTGCAGTTCGACGCCGTTCAGTGCACCCGGCTGCTCCCAAACTGCTCCCTCGATCCCCGCCTCACATCGACCCGCGGTCAGCCGGAGGGCTGTCTCGCTAAGGGTGTTTCCGGCGATCTTGGTTAGTAGGTTTCAGCGGCGGGGAAGAGGTCGCTGAAGGTGATGGCGAAGGCGTTCAGGGCGGGTTTCCAGCGCATCGTCCCTCAGGTTCTGCCTGCTCCGGTGGGGTCCAGGGACCGGGTCACCAGGTACAGACACTTCAACGCGGCCTGCTCGTTGGGGAAGTGGCCGCGGGCTTTCACGGCCCGCCGGTAGCGGGCGTTCAACGACTCGATCGCGTTGGTCGAGCAGATCACCCGCCGGATCTCGACGTCGTAGTCGAGGAACGGGATGAACTCGGCCCAGGCGTTGTCCCACAGCCGGATCACCGCCGGATACCGGCCGCCCCACTTCTCGGCCAGGTCCTCGAACGCGGCCCGGGCCGCTTGGGCGTTGACGGTGGTCTGCGTTGACGAGAAGTCGCAGATCCAGGCCCTGGACCGGACCGCGCCACCGCCGATGCGGTTCGACCAGGCCGAACGTCGCACTCACGACTACCGCCAGCACGGCACCACCACCCTGTTCGCCGCGTTGGAGGTCGCGACCGGAAAGATCACCGCGGATGCCTGCTACGACCGGCACCGCAACACCGAGTTCCTGGCCTTCCTCAAACAGGTTGCCAAGGCCCATCCGCGGGTGAAACCGCACGTCGTGGCCAACAACTACGCGACCCACAACCACCCCAACGTCAAGGCGTGGCTGGCGAAGAACCCGAGGATCAGCATGCATTTCACCCCGACCAGCGCGTCGTGGATGAACATGGTGTCGAGGTCTTCTTCGGGATCATCACCCGCCAGGCCATCCGCCGCGGCACCTTCACCAGCGTCCCGGACCTGATCGGCGCCATCCGCGTGTTCATCGACGCCTACAACCAACGCTGCCAGCCGTTTCGCTGGACCAAGACCGCCGAACAGATCCTCGCCAAAGCCAACCGGCGCCTCGCACCACACGACACCACCGCTGCGAGCACGACATGAGCCGGCGGCGGTACGTGGCACGCGGAGTGCCCGGCGGGTACCGAGTCTGGGACAACAAAGCCCGCCGGTGGTGGGGCGACCTCTACCAACTCTGCCCCGACGACCTCCTCACCGAACTCAACGGCGAGGCCAACCCGGACAAGATCAGCGCCCTACTCAAGCGGTATCGGGCATTGAAGCGATAGCGTCAGATCACTTCAGACACGCGCCACTAGACCATGTGATGTGGTCCGGATTAGGTCGGGTAATGAGGCCAAGAGAATGAGCGGACAGCTACGGATCTACACTGTGATGCCGGGCCTGCTGGACGAATGGGTCCAGCGGTGGCGCACCTTGGTGGTGCCGCTCCGGCGGCAATTCGGGTTCAAAATTACCGGGTCCTGGGTGGACCGCTCACTCGATCAGCACATCTGGGTGGTTTTCTATACGGGGCCAAGTTCCTTCGAGGAGGCGAACGCCGCGTACTGGGCCTCGCCCGAGCGGGTCGCCATGAATCTCAATCCCCGCGACTATTTGGTATCGGAGGTCACCCGGCAGGTCGAAACCGTCCTCTGACTATGGTAGGGCACCAGGGTAACCGATCAAGGATCGGGCGGGCTCAAGGAGTGGTGAGCGCCGCAGTGGGTTGCCGTCGATTTCCGTGACCGCCAGGATTCCGCTCAGTGAGCCGGTGAACCACACGCCGTCGGCGCGAGCGAGGTCGGCCGGCGTCACCAGTGCCTCTCCGATCGCGAGGCCGAGGTGCCGGGCACTCGCGAGGAGGGTGGCGGCCGTCGTTCCGGCGACGATCCCGGTCCAGGCGGGTACAGAGAACAGCGTCGAGCCTGTGATCCACAGCAGGCTGTAGCTAGGTGACTCCAGGACATAGCCCTCCGTGCTCAGCCACAACATCTCCTGGGCGCCCTGGCTCAGGGCCCAGCGATGGCTCGCCAGATTGACCGCGTACGAGAGGGACTTGACGCCGCCCAGGAGCCACGGCGCACCAAGGCGCCCAGCCACCGGGTAGCCGTTAGTGGCGGTACGGGCCGTCACTCCGTGTCGCCTGTTCACCGCCGTGGCGGCGGGGAGACGGTCGACGGTGCCGAATATGGTCGGGCGACCGGCACCACTGCGGCCGCGGGTGCAGACGATCCTCAGCACGCCCTCGACGTCCGCCGGCCAGGCGGCCGCGAGTTCGTTGACGAACTCCGTGAGCGGCAGCCGGTCGGGCAGTTCCAGCTCGATACGCCGGGCAGAGGCATAGAGACGGCCCATGTGCTCCTCGAGCAACATCGGCTTGCCGCCGTGCAACAACAGGGCCTCGAAGGCGCCGTCGCCGCGAAGCAGCCCGAGGTCGTCCGCATGGGCGACGGGTTCGTCGGGGTCCACGAAGCCGGTGCCGTACACCGCTACGAAATCGACCATGTGTGGCACCCACCCCCGAGGGGCTGATCATACCCCGAGCCGATCCTCGGCCCCTGAGAAGGAATTCCAGTGATCTCGATGAGTGGCTATCATTCCGGAAGGATGGAGCATCGATGTGCAACGGCGGCCCTTCCCACGTCGCCGCGCCCGCAGCAGTGCGACGCAGGCTGCATGGTGACAAGAATCGACGCCGTTCCGCTGAACGTCATGTTGTCCATTCCGCAGCCGGCCGGCAGCGCCCGGATCGTGTCGAGGAACGTCATCGTTCGTACGGTCCTCCGCGACGGAACGGTCGGCTACGGAGAGGTGGCACTCTTCGCCGGGATCACCAGCGAGTCGCAGCGGTCGAGCCTTGCTGCGCTCCGCCGGATCGAATCCTCGGTCCACGGTAGCTGCGGACAGATGTGGTGCGAGCTCTCCCGCCGGATCCGGGCGCTGGCCCCCGGCCTCACCGCGACCCGGTGTGGCGTGGAACAGGCGCTGCTGGACGCCGGGGCGCGTCGGGCCGAATTGTCCCTGGTGCGGCACCTCGGTGGATCGCCCGTGCCCTTAACGTCCAACCTGACGGTCCTCCCCGGCGACATCCCTCACACCCTCGCCGCCGCCCGGGCGGCCCGGAGGTCGGGGTTTAGTCGTATCAAGATCAAGGCAGTCGGTCCGTGGAAGCTGGACGTGGCGCGGGTACGGGCGGTCGCCGCCGCGCTACCACACTCCTGGCTGCAGGTCGACGCACACGGTCAGTACTCCTACGACGATGCGCGGCGGTTCGTCGACGCCCTCGATCAGGCCGGTGTCGAACTCGCGCTGTTCGAACAGCCGACGCCGCCGTCCCGCCCGGGCGACCTGGTCAGGCTCCAACGCGAGACCGGCGCCCCGATATGCGCGGACGAGTCGATCCGCGGGGAGGGCGACCTCTGGCGGCTGGTGGAACGCGGCGGGATCCACGCGCTGAACGTCAAGGTGATGAAGTTTGGGGTGCTGGAGTCGATGAGCCTCATTGAGGCGGCGGCCGCAGCGGGAGTGCGGTGCATGATCGGGGGGATGAGCGAGACGGCGGTGTCCACCTCGTTCTCGGCGGCCCTCGCCGCGGCCCGCCGGCACGCGGTCGGGTACGTGGACCTGGACACCCCGTGCTTCATGCCGCACCTCCCGATGACCGGCGGCATCGGCTACTCGCGGGGACGGATAGTGATCCCGCACGACGCCCTGGGGACGGGAATCGACGCCTCCGCGCTCTTTCCTCCTGCCGACCGAGCGGGTTCACAAACGTCCTGAAGGGAGTTGTGATGGCCACCGACGCTGATGTGTCGACCGTGAGGGGTCCGGTCGCGATCTGGACGGACGGTCGCCTAGGGCGCTCCGGGACGAAGACGGCGAACAACCTTCTCCTACTGGGCACACGCTGGAAGGTTGCCTGCGTGGTCGACGCGGTCGCGGCAGGCACCGACGCCGGCGTCATCCTCGGCGTCGGTGCGCTCGACGTGCCGGTGGTACCCGACCTGGCCTCCGCCGCGCGGGCAGGCGCGCGAAGCGTGGTGGTCGGGGTCAACGCGATGGACGCGGACAGCCATGTGCCGCCGCGGCTCCGGGCGTTCGTCGTCGAGGCCATCGCCGAGGGCCTCGACGTGGTGTGCGCGACGCACGCCCATCTGAACGACGACCCCGAGTTGAAAGCGCGAGCAGCGTCGGCCGGGGCGCGGCTGGTGGACGTCAGGACGGAAGGGCCGCGCCACACCTGGTCCCCCGGCCTTCGGGTCGACGCCACGGTGGTCCTGACCGTGGGCACGGACAGCGCGGTCGGGAAGATGACCACTGCACTGCTGCTGCACCGCGCGGCATTGGCCGCCGGCCTGTCGAGTGGCTTCGTCGCCACCGGGCAGATCGGGAACATGTGCGGCGCCGATGAGGTGGTGCATGCCGACCACACTTTCGGCGACTTCATCATCGGAGCCGTGCAGCGAGCCGTGCACCGGCTGGCGGTGCAGGGACGCCAAATCATCGTCGTGGAGGGACAGGGTGCCATCCTCCATCGCGCCTACGGCGGCGGGATCATCAATATTCTCTTCGGCGCGGCGCCGGACGCGATCATCATGTGTCACCACACGGATCGCGTGGATCGGGCCATGTTCCCCGGTCTCAAGGTGTCCTCAGTCGCCGACGAGTTGGCCGTCATCGAGGATCTCAGCCGCAGGGTCGGCATTTCGGCCAGGCTGGCGGGCTTCTCGATCTTCGGCAGCAGGCCCTGCGACGAGGCCGCCCGGTACGGCGTACCGGTGGTCAACGTCCGCGACGAGGGCAGCAGCGACATTCTCCTGCGCTCGGTGCTGGACGTGACGGCGAGCGGGCGATGACGCGCCCGTCACCCGTCGACCGGTGGAGCGAGCATGTGCGACTCACGCTCCTCGGCGGTCAACTCGCGGAACACCCGTTGGGCGGCACGTCGCCGCAGGGCGTCGAAGTCGGGGGCAGCGGACCAGATCCTGGCTGACTTGTCCATGGAGGCCGACAGGAGACGAGTGCCGTCCGACGACCAGGCGATGGAGGTCACCCGGTCCCGGTGCACCCCGGCGACCCGCACCTCGGCTCCGTCGGTGGAGTTCCACAGCCGAATCGTGCGGTCGTACGAGCCGGTCGCGATCAGGTCGCCCGTTGGGGACCAGGCGATGGCGCGTACGCGCCCTTCGTGACCTTCCAGCGTGTGGGTGTGCCGCGCGGAGCGCGCGTCCCAGAGCCGGGCGGTCCAGTCCGCCGAGCAGGTGGCCACCGTCTCCTCGTCCGCCGACCAGCTGACCCCGTCGACCCAGTTGTGGTGCCCGCGCAGGACCGCCAGCTCCTCTCCGGTGGCGGTGTCCCAGATACGCGCCGTCCGATCGTCAGACGTGGAGGCGATCATCCGGCCGCTCGGCGACCAGCAGACGCGCACCACCCAGTCGGTGTGTCCGTGCAGCTGCAGGAGCCTGCGCCCTGTGGCCGCGTCCCAGATCGACACGGTCGCGTCGCGCCCAGCCGTGGCCAACCGTGCGTTGTCGGGCGCCCACATGATCCCTTCCGAGACGACACCGGTGTCGAGGGTCCGCTCGGGTCGGCTCCCGCCGAGTCGCCAGACATGCACCAGCCCGTCGTTGGCGCAGGACGCCAGGCGCTTCCCGTCGGGCGCCCAGCCGACACCCCACACGATGTCGGTGTGGGCAACGAGTTCGGTGAAGCTGTCGGCGGCGAGGTTCCAGACGCGGACGGTGCCATCCTCGGAGGCGGTGGCCACCTGAAGGTCGCCCGCGGCCCACGCAGCCGACCGGATACCACCCACCTGTCCCACGAGGGCCCGCTGCTCGGCACCGTCGGGGAGCAACGACCACAGTCGAGCGCTGCCGTCGCTGGAGGCGGACGCCAGTTCCGTGCCGTCGGGCGACCACTGCGTGCTCCAGACCGCATCGTCGTGCCCCCGCAGCGTGGCGATCTCGCGCGCGTCGTTGACGTCCCAGACCCGGATGGTCCGGTCGCTGGACGAGGATGCGACGGACAGCCCGTCCGGAGACCACGCCACACTCCACACGAAGTCGAGGTGCCCGCGGATGAGCAGTAGTTGGCGGCCGTCGGCGACGTCCCAGATGCGCACCGTATGGTCGCCGGAGGCGGTCGCCAGCCGCGACCCGTCCGGTGACCAGCCCAGCCCTTCGACGAAGTCGCCGTGTCCTCGTAGGGAGAGCCGCCGGTTACCAGAGGCGAAGTCCCAGACGATCACGGTGCGATCGTGGGACGCCGAGGCGAGCAGGGTGCCGTCCGGTGACCAGCCGAGGCCGTAAACGTCGCCGCTGTGCCCGCGCAGCGCCGTCAAGTGCTCACCGTCGGCGGCACGCCAAACATGGACCTGGTGGTCCTGGCTGCCGGCGGCGACGTGCCTGCCGTCGGGCGACCACGCCACCCCTCGCACCATGTCGTCGGCACCGTAGAGGGTGAGCAGCGGCGCGTTCTCGCCCAGCCGCCATACCTTCACGGTCCGATCGCGTCCGCCGGTCGCTATCCGGCGTGAGTCCGGAGCCCAAGCGACGGCCTCCACCATGGCCTGGTGGCCACTGAAGACGGCCACCGACCGCCCGGACGCGGCTTCGAAGATTCGCGCGGTCATGTCGCGTGAGGCGGTCGCGAGGTACCGCCCGTCTGGGGACCAGGTGACGACGCGCACCGTGTCGCTGTGTCCGGAGAGCACGCATCGCAGATGGCTGAACGCAAGCGCAGACATCAGCGCGCGCTCGACGACCGGGGTCCGCGGCGCCTCGGCGAGCGCCGTCATCGACAGCAGGATCGACAGCTCGGGGAAGCGCTCGGCGTTGGCCAGGACGTACTTGCCGATGTTCTCCGATACGCGCCGCAGGAAGGCGAGGTCGCGTCGCTTCGAGTGCTCGATCAGCGAGCGGACGGATTCCCCGGCCTGGCCCAACGCGTCGAGCCCGGCCAGCCACTGCTCGGCGAGCGCGAGGCGCTGACCGGTGAGCAGGTAGTCGTGACTGCGACTCGAATTCTCCCAGTCGGCCGCCCACCGTTCCAGTTCCGACCGCTGCCGCAACTGCTCGGCCCGGGTCTCGACCTCCTGACGAAGTGGCGCCCAGAGCCGGAAGAGCGCCTCGTGCGCGACCTCCGCCACTGGCTCACCGTCGCGGACGTTGGTGATGAGCAGGCGGGCATCGACGAAGGCGTCCACGATGCGCCGCTGGTCCGGTCCGATGTCCCGGAGGGCGACCGGTCGCTTGGTGACATCGTTCGCGTCGAGCGAGACGAACCGCAGGAGCGTGGAGAGCGTCTGTTGAATCCCACCTTCGTCACGCAGCTCGGTCACCGCCTGGTCCGCCTGCCTGGTCAGGGCTCCCCCCACACCGCCGGCCGCCAGGTAGTCGGCTAGGGTCACCGTGCCCTGGGCGCCGACCTCGAAAAACAGCTCTTGCAGCAGGTACGCCAGCAGCGGAAGCGCGTCGGTGGTGCCGACATCGGCCACGATGCGATCGACGACGTTCGGGGCGAACGTCATATCGGCGGTGCGGCCCGGCTCCTCGATAACCGTGGTGAGGTATTCGCTACGGATGGCTCCGATCGCGATAGGACTCTGAAAGAGCGTCGAGTGGTCGGTGGCCAGGAATTGGGTGAGGAACTCGATTCGCATGCTGGCGAGAATCGAGACGCGCGGGTCACCTGCCAGCAGCCTCTCGATGACGTCGAGAAAGAGCGCCCTATCGCCCTCGCCGGTGATGGTGAAGAGTTCTTCCAGTTGGTCGACGACCAGCACGACCTGACTGAACCGGTGTCCCTTCGTACGTCGGATCTCCGACACGTAACGCTCGGGGATCTCCCGGTTCTGTCTCACGCTGCGCACGATCGACGGGATCGCGGTACTCGTCGGCAGGGCCTTCGACACGGCCCGCGCCAGATTTCCGATCGGGTCGCTGCCTGGAGTGATCACCGGCAGTATCACCCAGCGGCGAGCCTTGAGCACTGGCACGACTCCGGCTTGCACCAGGGATGATTTCCCGCTGCCCGAGGCGCCGACAATGACCAGCAGCCGCGACTCCGGAACGCTCAGCAGGCGTCTGACGATGTCCGAGATCTGCTGGTCCCGGCCGTAGAACACCGCAGCATCACCCTCGCGGTACGGCTCAAGACCGGGGTACGGCGGCCGGCCCGGGTCCCATTCGCGTCGCTTGATCTTCGGGTTGGCCATGTTATGAAGAACGATCTGGCCAGCGATCAGTAAGACGACGATCACAAAGAAGGCCGGGAAAGCCACCGATTTTAGCACGTTCAGCAGCGGTGGCGGATCGTCGATGCTCGTGAGGTAATTTCCCACGACGCCGAGCAGGCTCGTCGCCACGATGAGAGCCACGTTCAGATAGAGCGGGAACGCTGGCCGAAGCCGACCCCGGTGCAACCTTCCCTTGAGCACAGGCGCTCCGCAGAGGTAGGTCCGTCGATGTCCCGAGTCGATATCGTACCGCGAGGCGGCGACTTGTCGCGACGGTTGAAAGCTGAGCGTGGCTTCGCCGGACATGGTCGCCGCTTCTTTCCTCTGGTGCCAGTGCCGCAGCCTCTCCGGGCCAGGTCACGGTGAACTGCCACCTGAGGGTCAGCTTTCACGCGCCGCCGATACCAGCCCTGAATGCTGTCCGCCACCGCTGCCGATGCTCGCCGCGGCTCGCCCACGCCAGATGACCACCAACAACGACCGCGCCGCGCGCCAACGCCCGGACGACCGTCGCCTTGACCTCCTCGACCACTACAGGGGGGTCACACAGCACCGCAGAACCGCATCACCGCAGGTCAGGACCATCGTCTCTGTCCGGCGTCG
This sequence comes from Micromonospora sp. DH14, assembly GCF_029809455.1. Taxonomy (NCBI): domain Bacteria; kingdom Bacillati; phylum Actinomycetota; class Actinomycetes; order Micromonosporales; family Micromonosporaceae; genus Micromonospora; species Micromonospora sp. DH14. The sequence goes on from NZ_JARVKT010000057.1 coordinate 13,111, forward strand.
GTGAGCACTTCGGGCGCGGTGACCTCTTCGCCAACCTGCACCCAATCTGCTCCCAGTTGCAAGGCCAGCCCAACCAACGGCTCCTTACCGCCTAGACCTGAGCACACTTCCCTGCCAGCCGACATAGGGCACCGTCGACTGCTGCTCAGAACCGCGGAGCACTCCGCGGGAAACAGGGCGCCGCACCCACTCTGACCTGTGCAAACGCATAGCCGCAGGCAGAGGTGGGTGCAGTTGAGTGCCGCTCGATGCCGTTGGACGCAGTTCAAGGCCGTTCAGGGCACCCCGCTGCTCCCAACCTGCTCCCCCAAACCGGGCTCGCACCAGACCGCCGACCGATCGTGAGCTGCCGGCCCAGTGCTTTGGTTGGCGCCAGCGCTGACTCCAGCAGCCGCATCGGTCGATCGCGCAGCACGCTCACGATCGCCGCGCCTTGTCAGCGACGATCAGTCCGTCTCGCCGGCGCTGCCGAGGTGGAGCGGCAGGACTACGGCGGTCGTCACGGCCAGGTCGCGGTCGAGAACCTCATCCCGCGGGACGAACACCATCGCGCGGCCCTCGCCGACCACCACACCCTGTTGCCGAGCATCGGTCCGGCCGCGGAAAACGTGAACAGTCAGCGTATGCGGGAAGCCGGCCTCGTACGGCCATGGGCCACTCCACAATGCACGCAACTCACTCGTCGTCAGGCCCGTCTCCCTGAATAACTCTCGGTGCGCCGCCTGTTCGGGCGTTTCGCCCAGCTCGACATGGCCACCCGGCAGGCTCCACTGGTTCGGAGACACCAAGCTTTGATCATCGCGATGCTGCAGGAGTACCGCCTCCGAGGAATCGCCGAGGAGCACCAGCGCAGCATCATAGGTGGCCATGGCGAGATCGTCCCAGGCCCGCTGCCACCCATCGGTGCAGCAAACCCACCCGGTGCCGGCTAGCTGCTGCTAGAACCGAGCGAGTCGCCAGGGCGGCCCCGCGATCTTCGGCGGTTTGGTCAGCGTGGGGATGATCGCGTGGCAACATCGGCTCGGGCTACGGCGTCTGGGTCATGCTGATGCGAAAAATCCGACCCAAGGAGCCTCGTAGCTCCACAAAGCTGGTTTCCCCGCCCCTGGTAGCGGCAATATTGAGCCGTGAAGCGGCACTCGGAGAAGCTTGACGAAACGCATCCAGAGGTGGCCGCTTGGTGGCATCCAACGGCCAACGGCGATCTCAAGCCCAACATGGTTACTGCCGGTTCCCAGAAGACGGTCACATGGCTATGCGCCAAGGAACACACCTGGGATGCCAAGATCCAAAACCGTACCCGTGGCATCGGCTGTCCGTACTGTAACGGCCGGCGTACGATCCCCGGCGAGAACGACCTTGTGACGCTACACCCGGAGCTTGCTGCCGAGTGGCATCCGAACCGGAACGCTCCAAGGACACCAGGTGAATTCATGCCTGGCTCTGACTTCAAGGCTTGGTGGCTCGGATCATGCGGGCATCAGTGGCAGGCCACTGTGACGAACCGCCGCAGAGGAACTGGGTGCCCGACTTGCACCCGGCCGCGCGGTCCTCGGGCCGGCAAGATCCAGCCAGACCAGTACCCCCAGCTTCACACAGAGTGGGACAGCGGCGAGAACGTTGGTAGACGTCTGACCGACTACGGTGTCGGTTCCAAATACCAGGCGGCATGGATCTGCCCACAGGGGCACAGGTATCGCATGCGCATCCACCACCGGACGAAGCCAAGCGGTGGCGTTGCCGCTGGTTGTCCATACTGCTTTGGTCGATACCCGACGATCGGAGTCAGCGATCTGGCCTATATTGCGCCCGAGGTTGCGAACACCTGGCATCCGACCAAGAACGGCGCCCTTCAGCCCGAGCGCGTCCATGCGGCGGCGAACGCATGGTGTTGGTGGCAGTGCAAGCACGGTCACGAGTGGAGCGCTCAGGTATACCAACGAACGGTCTTTGGGACCGGCTGCCCAACGTGCTACGGCAGATTGGTAGAGGCCGGCTTCAACGACCTCGCGACGCTGAGACCGGACATCGCGGCAGAGTGGCACCCAACCAAAAATGGCGCCTTGAAGCCATCTGAGGTGGCTGTTTCGCCTGCGACGGAGGTGTGGTGGCTTGCCGCCTGCGGGCACGAATGGTGCGGTCCAATTGCGCGGCGGACCAGCGGACGGCAAAACGGCTGTCCGAAGTGCGTGCTCATCCAGACCTCCAAGATCGAGCACGAATTTTTCACGGAGCTAGACGGCAACGTGCTGACCGATGCCCAGCACGGCGCCCAGGTGCTGGCGCCATGGGGTAGGCGTCGGTTCGCCAAGGTCGACATCCTCGGTACTTACCGAGGACGAGGGGTTGTTGTCGAGTACGACGGCTCGTATTGGCATGCAGAAAAACTTGACGCCGATACCGAGAAGACCGCCGCCCTGCTCACCGCCGAGTACGTGGTAATCCGAGTCCGCGAGCAGAGTCGCGACGGCACAGGCCTTCCTCCTCTTCCGCTGGCACACAGACGTCTCGCTCAGTTCAACCATCGATGGGGGCAGGCAGGTGAGCTCGAACGGGTCGTGGGCAAGATCAGCGACTGGCTCACCGCTCAGTTCGCTTAACGTCTGCCTGTTACACCGTGCACGTCCCACAATCAGCAGCCACGTTACTGGCAGCTTCCTGCAATCCATGGTGCAACATCCACAACCGCCGCTGTTCGCTCTAGGGAGCGCGGCGGCCAGACGTGCAGAGCCCGTAGGTGCCCGCTCGTCAGCGGCGGCGACTACCGCCGCTCCGCGCAGGTTCCTGCGTGGCCGCTGTGCCAGGTCGCTGGCCCCGACGAGAAGGCCAAGAAGCACGGTGGTGGCGTGCTGTGTGGCGCTGGCAGGATCTTCGCCAGCCGCTCTACCGCCTCTGCCGGGGTCAGCGCTGACGCCTTCGGTATCCATCAGGACGCTACACCGACTCTGACCTGCGGCAACGTGGAGCAGCAGGCAGGGGTGGGTGCAGTCGAGCGGCGTTCGGTGCCGTTGGACGCAGTTCAGGGCCGTTCAGGGCGGGCCGCTGCTTCCACCCTGCTCCCACGAACCCAGCCCCCGACCGATCGTGAGCTCGGGCCCAGTGCCTTGTTTGGCGCCAGCGCCGGCTCCCGCAGCCGCATCGGTCGATCTGGGGGAGCACGCTCACGGTCGAGGCTCCGAGGGCGAGACAGCCCCGAGCGGGACAGCAGCTACGACGACCGAAGCCGGAACCACGATCGGCAGAGACCGTACGCCGGGCCTGTTCAGGAACAGGCGTCCCAAGCGAGTCGGGTCAGATAGTCAGCGTCCAGCTGACCGACCTCCTCGGACGCGCGTTCGAATGACGGCAGTACGGCGGTGCACCCTGTCGGCACTTTCAGTTACGATGTCGGGTGATCAAACCGAAGGACCCCGGGCGCCTCGCGCACGGGCGACGGCATCCGGGGTCAACTCCTTGATGTGGTGTCAGGACGATACCCCGAACTCGCGCCTTGGCGGCAGCTTCTTCGCAAAGGTGTGATCCTTTGCCTGCCCAGCTCCTGAGCCTGTGGTCCTTTCGAAACGATGGAGGGCAATTGAAGCTCGTCAAGGCCCAGGTGACCTACTACCGCTCGATCGCAGACTCCGAGGAGTTCCGGGTCGAAGATGACGTCACCTGCCTGGTCGGCAAGAACGAGTCCGGCAAGACCAACGCTCTGCAGGCTCTGTTCCGGCTCAAGCCGATCGAGAACAAGGCGTTCGACAAGGTCGTCGACTTCCCCGCGAACATGGGCCGCAAGCGCCGGGAACTGGGCGAGGCAGCCGTTCCGGTCATCGCGGCGACGTTCCGCTACGACGACCACGAGATCAAGATGATCGAGGAGGACCTCGGCCACGGGGCCCTGGCCAGTCGCGAGTTCACGCGCACCGTCGGCTACGGGGCCCGCTACTTCAGCCACACGGTCAACGAGGCGGCGATCGTCAACCACCTGCGTTCCGGATTCGACCTTCCCGCCTCCGTCGCCGGCGACATCGCCAAGGCCAAGACCGTGGCCCAACTACTCGCCGCGATCGACGCGCTCGACGAGCCGACCGCCGGCGCGACTGCCACCGCAGACCGCATCCGCAGCTGGCGTGATCAAAGGGTCCAGCTCTACCTAATCGACGAGTATGCGGAACCCTACATGCCGCACTTCGTCTACTTCGGTGACTACGACATCATGCCCGGCAAGGTGTCCATCCCCGACCTCATGGCCCGTCAGAAGGACGGCACCCTGGAGCGCGGCGAGAAGGCGCTGATCAGCCTGCTCGACATGGCCGGCGTCAGCCTGGACGAGTTCAGCGTCACGGACAACCACGAGCGGCTAATCCGCGAGCTGGAGAACACCAGCAACGCCATCACCGAAGAGGTCTTCGAGTACTGGTCGCAGAACACCGACCTGGAAGTCGACCTCAAGGTGCTGCAAGCCGAAGCGGGCGCCCGCGCCCCACTGAACGTCGGCCCGATCCTGCAGGTCCGCGTCCGCAACCGGCGGCACGGCGTCACGGTCCCGTTCGACGACCGCTCGCGCGGCTTCGTGTGGTTCTTCAGCTTCCTGGCCTACTTCAACAAGGTCGAGGAGAACACCAAGGGCGATCTCATCCTGCTGCTCGACGAGCCAGGCCTGTCCCTGCACGGTCGCGCCCAGGAAGACCTGCTCAAGCTCATCGACGAGCGGCTCGCAACCAAGCACCAGGTCATCTACACCACGCACTCGCCGTTCATGGTCTCGCCCAGGCACTTCGAGCGGGTCCGCACCGTCATCGACCACATCGACGGCGGCACGAAGGTCTCCGAGGAGATATTCCGGGCCGACACCGACACGGCGTTCCCGCTGCTGGCCGCCATGGGCATCGAAATGACCCAGACGCTTTTCGTCGCCGATGACACCCTGCTCGTCGAGGGCCCCAGCGACATGATCTACCTGGAGATCCTCGGCGATGCCGCCGAGTCCACCGGCAGGACCGGACTGGACCCTCGCTGGGTCGTCACTCCGATCGGCGGCTCCGGCAAGCTGTCCACGTTCGCCACACTGCTTGGCGCCAACAAGATCAACGTCGCCGTGCTGGTCGACTCCAGCACCAAGGACGTCCAGGCCGTCCAGCAGCTGCGCGCCAACGACCAGATGGCCCGCAACGGCCTGGTCGAGATTAAGGAGTTCACCGGCGCCGCCGACGCCGACATCGAAGACCTATTCCCGCGCGAGTTCTACCTCGAACTCGTCAACCGCGCCTACGTCAACGAGCTCACCACGCCGATCAACCCGGGTGACCTCAATGCGAAGGACCCACGGATCGTCCGCCAGATCGAGGCCCACTTCAAGAAGAACAAAGTCGCCGGCGGCAAGTTCAACCACTACAAGCCCGCCCGCACCTACCTGCGAGAACAGGCGTCCCTGCCCGACCTCGACGCCACCACCCTCGACCTGATCGAGAAGCTGTTCCAGCGGCTCAACAGCCTGATCCGCAAGACTAAGAAGTAGGCACCCCAAGCCGGCGCCGGGTGCGCAGTCGGCGCCTGGCGCGCCTGAAGCTCAGTCCTCGTGGTCATGCGCGTCCAGGTCGGCGCCTAACTCACCTACCTCGACACCGTCTCCGCCGACACCAGTCCCAATCGAGGCGGGCCCATCTGCCAGTTCGGAGCTGGCCCCTGCTTGTTCGGCGTGCTCGCGGCGCCCTTGGACACGAGACACAGATGGCCCCGGCAGAGCCCTCCCCTTGGCAAGCGTTGCAATCAGTGGAGGGATCTCGATCGGCAACAGCGAAGGCATCGCAGCCACCTGTGCCCGTATTTCCTCGTCCACCTGTAGGTATGCCTCTAGCTCGCTGAGGAACGTCGAGCCGCCCTGTCCGCGCGTCTGTGGGATGTAGAAGCGGATCAGATCTTCGCAACCAGCGTGGAACCCGAGCCCGCTGGTAATAGCGGGCAGCATTGACGGGCCCGTCGAGGCGCTGAGGTAAATGACAGTGAGGCCCGTGCTGCTGTGTTCCCTGATGCGTTGCGGACCGGACACCACGATCCCGAGGGTTACGAGGTCGACACCCGCACCACTGGGGCTCTGGTGGCTGCTGAATTGGTCCAGGGTCTTGTCGAGGGTTGGCACGAGCTCCACGAAGGAGAGGGGGACAACGGCTCCCTTCTGCCGGGAGACGGGCAAGAGATCCGACTCGAAGAGAGCCTGCAACCTCGCCCGGCCCGCCTGAGACTCAAAGTCGCTCGCGGCCCAGAGCTCAGCAACTCGCGTGCGTAGTGCCTGCAACTCGCTGGCCCGGGCTGGCCCGAGCAGCAGCATCCAGTGCTGCGACCATCGTCGCCCTCCCGGTAGCTCACGGTAGGCCTTGACAGCCGCAGTGAGGACAAACATGTCCAACGCTTCTCGCAGTCCCTGCTCGCCGCCTTCCACCGTGCGGAAGTGGGCTGGTCCTAGCCCGCTCGGCCGGGCAGCCGCGGCGTTGATCTCGGGCAATCCGAAGTAGCCCTCTGGACGGGGAAGCGACACAACGAAGTCTCGGGGGAAATGCGCGGAAGCCTCTGCGGCGAGGAACGCGGAGGCCATCGGTGTGGTGGCAAACCCGACGTACTGGGCGCGGGGCAGGATGCCCATCAGCTCCTCCAGCGCCGACCCGAGCGCGTTCTGCTTGGAGGTCGATGTGGAGTCGGCGTCGGCGTCGATGATGAGCGCCGGGATCTCGTGCAGTGGGGTGCGCGCCTTCTGCAGGTCGTTGACTAGTCGCCTGATGATTGTCAAGTTCTTCTTCACGACTAGGAGGCGGGTCGCCGCGTGGTCCAGGTTCCTGCCGTCGTTGAACGGTGTGTCCGGCACGGTCTTCTCGAACTGAAGGGTCTCGAGGCGGGCAGCCAGGGCCTTGTAGTCAAAGTTTGTGTCGGTGAGGCGATGGATCTCGCCAGTGCCGAACGGTGTCAGTAGGCTCTCGTCCAGTCGGGCCTGGAGTTGGGTGCGGATTGATTCGAGCGGAGCACTCAGTACAACAATGAGCCGGTATCCGGCGTCGACCGCCTTGGCGACAACAGCCGTCATATCTGAGGTCTTACCGGCCTGTGGATAGCCGAGGACCATACCTGTGCGTTGGGTAGGAAGACCAGCTCGGGGATCGGCCAGTTTCCTGACAACAGCGTCGGAGGACTTGTCAAGACGGGCAACCTGCGAAGGTGTCCACGCTCTGCGGTCTAGCAGTAGCTGTCGGTAGGTGTCCCAGTGGATGGTGCGGACCGGTGTCGCCGGTTCGTGCCAGCGGGTCGGTTCTGGGCCAGCTACGGAGGCTGCCCGGTCGGTCAAGCTGTTGTCGGGCAGGACGCGCTCAAGCGTTAGCTCTGAGATTTTGCTGTGTGCCTGCACCAGCAGGAATTTTGTTTCGCTGAGCTCTGCCTGCGCCTGCTGCAGCTGCTCGATCAGCTGACTCCAGCTCTGCGCTTGGGCATCATCGATACGGCTTGATCCCGAGCGAAGGACGTCTAGGGCCATGCCAGTTTGCAGGAGGCTCCGCTGAGCTTGGACCAGTTCTTCCCTGGCGAGATCCCGCTGCTGCTGCGCGGCGCGCGCCTCAACCTGAGCCTCGCGGATCTTCCGCTTCAACTGCTTGGTGTGTCCCCATGTACCCGGCTGCGCGTCTTGCGCCCTGCGCTGAAGCTTCCAGAGTCGCTGCGGATCCGGCCCGGTCAAACTGCCGGGGCGTCGGTCCACTTGGTAGATCAGGTCGGCTATGAACTCGTCAGACGGAAGGCTCTGGCCGCTGAGGTATCGGGTGACCGAGCTAGGACTCAACGCCTGCTGCCGAGCGTAAGCCCGAACGGACACCTCGAGAAGCCCGAACCAAAGCCGAAGCTCAACGACCAACTCCCGCCTGATGGCGGAGATGTCCGTTGAAACCGCCCGCAAACTGCTATGACCGCCGCGCACGTATTAGTAATACCGGTGAGCCAGCCCGATGCGCACCCGTTGCGCTTGATTTCGCAACGCGTTGCGCTCGACGCATCACCGGGTTCCTCGCCCATGCTGGAAGCTGCCCAGCCATTCGTGATTGGAAGGACCTGCTGGATGGCCCTGAACGACAGACCTTCGCCCGTCTCCACCTCGAGCTACCCCACCCAGAGCCACCCCATCCCTCGACTGATCGGACGGACCATCGCTCTGGGACTGGTCAAGGGGATGGCCACCGCGGTGGGCGGCGTCATCGTGTCGTCGATTGCGTGGTGGTTCGGCCACCGTTGAAGGCGCCCCGGCGAAGACCGCCGATCACCTGACTAGCCAAATAGAAGCTAGACCTTCAACTCTGCTGAGTGGACCTCTTCGGATCTGCCGAAGAGGTCTCCCAGTAAAAAGGCCTGGTCAGAAGGCTTCTGGTGGGATTTGAGTCTCAGCTTCCGGGAAGCATACCGACAGCAGCACGGGCGACCCAGAGCGGCACGCCGATGGCACCGACACTCTTCAAGGGGCGCCTGAGGGCTCCACGCCGACAGCCGGGACCGGCCAGGTGGGGAGCAGCGAAGGTTGACCTCTTCGATCTTCTCGGGGAGGTAACGCCGGACCTCTCATCTGTATCACCGCGGGTCAGGGCCCTCAGCTCTGCGCAGCGCCGGTGAGTTCGGGTCCCGTGACCTTTCACCAGCCGACGTCTCGCGCTACCCGCGCAGCTCCTCGATGGTTCATGGTGCGTGAGGGCATCTATGGAGTTGTCCAGGGCATGCATCATGACCGGTGTATTCCGCGCTCGTCTGTGCCATCGGGCCCGCGGCGGGGCGCCTCCTGCTACAGAGGTTGAAGGGCCAAGGTTCGGGCTATCTCGGTGGTTCGGGTTCGAGGGTCATGCCGGTGCTGGCGAAGAAACCGGCGAGGAGATCGGTCTGTTGCTGACAAGCGCGTAGTCGGCGTT